>JAKJFL010000120.1:0-7997 GCA_022704935.1 Candidatus Rifleibacteriota bacterium | reverse complement strand
CCTGCAGGACGAAGCGTTTGCCGGGGATTTCGAGGCGGTCGTCGGGAAGATCGCCGCCACGAACCCGGCGGCGGTCATCAACGCGGGAACCGACCTCGGTACGAGCGGCCGGGCCGTCGAGATATCCAGAATGAAGCCATGGTTCTGGGCGCTGGCGGGGGTGCACCCGCACGACGCGAAGAAGTGGGACGCCTCTTCGCCGGGTGAGCTCAGGCGCCTTGCCGGCGACCCGCGCACACTCGGGATCGGGGAGATCGGGCTCGATTACCACTACGACTTTTCGCCCCGCGAGACCCAACGCGAGGTGTTTCTCGCCCAGTGGCGGCTTGGCGCCGAGCTCGACGTTCCCGTGATCGTGCATATCCGCGAGGCGTTCGGCGATTTCTTCCATTTCATCGAAGGGGAGCCCAAACCGCCCCGCGTCCTGCTCCACTGTTTTTCGGGCGACATGGAAACCGCGAGGCGGGCTCTCGATGCCGGCTTCTCCTTCTCGATCGGCGGGCCCCTGACCTACCCGAAAAGCGAGGATACCCGGACGATCTTCAGGTTCCTCCCCGACGATCGGATCCATCTCGAAACCGACTGTCCCTATCTCACGCCGATTCCATTCCGGGGCAAGCGGAACGATCCCTCGCTGATCGGGCATACGTTCAGGAAACTATGCGAGGTGCGGCGCGCCGACCCCGATGAAATGGCACAGATCCTCCGCGAGAACGCCCTGCGGTTCTTCGCCCCGAAACTCATCCTGCAGGCGTGAAAACGTTTTCCGACGACGTATTCCGGGCGCTTCACGAAGCGCCCCTGCGCATCGGGGCGTGGGAAGGGCGCGGTTGAAACCCGCCCCTGCGCACCATTGCGTTGAAGGCAGAATTTCTGTGTCTCTGTGGTGCGACGTGCCTTTTCGGGTCAGGGGTACCATTGCGCAAAATCGGGAGAATGGGGTATCTAGAGGGGTATGGAAACACAGAAACTTTCGTTTGCGAGGCAGATGTCGCACGATATTCTTCTCGGGCATGACATCCTTTCGGAGATTGTCGGCCGGATGTCGCGGCTGGGATTGCACAAGAGATGCATAGTCGTCACCAACGAGACCGTGGCGCGCTGGTATCTTCAGCCGCTGATCGCCGAACTCCGCACCAGGGGATTTGAAACGCACGAGGCGATCCTGCCCGATGGCGAGACGCACAAGACGCTCGAAACAGCCCAATCGCTGTTCCCGAAATTCCTCGAGGCGGGACTCGACCGTAAAAGCCCGGTCATAGCGCTCGGTGGGGGCGTCGTCTGCGATCTCGCCGGCTTTGCCGCGTCGGTCTACATGCGCGGGCTTCCGCTCGTCCTGATGCCGACATCCCTTCTGGCCATGATCGACGCGTCGCTCGGCGGCAAGAACGGCGTCAACCTCCCCGAGGGGAAGAACCTCATCGGCACCTTCCACCAGCCGGCGCTGCTCGGCATCGATGTCTCGGCCCTCCGCACCCTGCCGCTCAACCAGCTCTCCTACGGTATCGTCGAGGCCGTGAAGCACGGCGCGATCGCCGACGCCCCGTATTTCAAGTTCATCCAGAAGAACTGCGCCTCGATCAAGGCCCGCGATCTTCCGCTCATGCAGCGGCTCGTGCGCCGCTCGCTGCACATCAAGAAAACGTTCGTCGAAGCCGACGAGCTCGACACGACGGGCAGCCGGGCCTCCCTCAACTTCGGCCACACGTTCGGCCACGCCTACGAAGCACTCGGCGGTTACCTCCGCCACCATCACGGGGAAGCCGTCGGCCTCGGCATGCTGACCGCGCTCTCCGTCTCGCGTGCCCGCGGCCTGCTCAAGGAGGACTACACCGAGAGCCTCACCTCGCTGCTGAAGGAGTTCGGTCTGCCCGTCGAGCTCCCCCGCGAATACACACCGGATGCCATAGCAAATGCTATTCTTCACGACAAGAAACGCCAGCGGGACGCGATCAAGCTGATCCTTCCGGTTTCCCTAGGAGCCGTGGAGAAAGTCCTGGTTCCGATCTCGGACCTCAAGCCCCTTCTCGAATCCGTCATGCGCTGATCCTTTCGCGCGTGTATTGCCTACCGACCAGAGATCACACAGGAGACCGACATGACCGCCACCGCCTCGACAAGCCTGATGCCCCGGATTTCAGCCAATGCCCAGAAGGTCCTCGCCAAGCGCTATCTCACGCGCGGGCCTGACGGACAGCCGATCGAAACGGTTGAACAGCTGTTCCACCGGGTCGCGAAGGCGATCGCTGAAGCCGAAGACCGCTTTCCCGGCTCACCATACAAGGTCGATCAGCTCGAACCGATGTTCTACGAACTGATGACCGGCATGGATTTTCTTCCCAACAGCCCCACCCTCATGAACGCCGGAAAGCCGCTCGGACAGCTTTCCGCATGTTTCGTCCTGCCGGTGGAGGACTCGATGGACGGGATATTCGACGCCATCAAGCAGGCCGCCCTGATCCACAAGTCCGGCGGCGGCACCGGCTTCAGCTTCTCGCGGCTCCGGCCGGCGAACGATGCCGTGGCCAGCACCAGCGGCGTCAGCTCCGGCCCGATCTCGTTCATGAAGGTGTTCAACGTCGCCACCGACACGATCAAACAGGGTGGCGCCCGGCGCGGGGCGAACATGGGCATCCTGCGCGTCGACCACCCCGACATCATCGAGTTCATCAAGTCGAAGGAAGACAACAACAGCCTGACGAACTTCAACATCTCGGTCGCCGTCACGGACCTGTTCATGGAAGCCCTCGAGAAGGACACCGAATACGATCTGATCAACCCGCGCACGAAGGCGACCGCCGGGTCGCTCAAGGCCTCAAAGGTATTTCACATGATCGTCGAACGGGCCTGGCGCAACGGTGAGCCCGGCGTCGTCTTCATCGACCGGATCAACCGCGATCAGCCGACACCCAACGTCGGCATGATCGAATCGACCAATCCCTGCGGCGAACAGCCTCTTCTGCCCTACGAATCCTGCAATCTCGGCTCGATCAATCTCGCCAACTTCGTCATCAGGGAAGGCGGCGCTGCGCGCGTCGACTACGAGCGGCTGGCCGGCGTCATCACGCTCGCCACCCGGTTCCTCGACAACGTCATCGAGGTGAACAAGTATCCCATCCCGGCGATCGACACGATGACAAAGGCCAACCGCAAGATCGGCCTTGGCGTGATGGGTTGGGCCGACCTGCTTCTTCGCATGGGCATTCCCTACAATTCCGAGGCTGCCCTGACGCTGGCGGAAGACGTGATGCGGTTCTTCAAGCGCGAAGCATGGAACGCCTCGATCGAGCTGTCGCGCGAGCGAGGCCCGTTCGCCAACTACGCCGGCTCCGCGCTCGAAAAACGTGGCATGCCACCAGTGCGCAATGCAACGACGACGACGATCGCCCCCACCGGCACCATCAGCCTCATCGCAGGTTGTTCCAGCGGTATCGAGCCGCTGTTCGCCGTCGCTTACGAGAAGCACGTGCTCGATAAGGAGCACCTGATCGAGGTCAACGAGGATTTCCTCGCGATCGCTAAGGAACAGGGCTTCTACACACCCGAACTTCTTGAAAAAATCGCAAAACAGGGGCATCTGCACGATCTGACGGAGGTCCCTGAAGCGGTCAGGCGGGTGTTCGTGACGGCTCACGAAATCTCGCCGGAATGGCACGTGCGCATGCAGTCGGTGTTCCAGAAATACACCGACAACGCGGTCAGCAAGACGGTGAACTTCCCACACGAAGCCACGATCAAGGATGTCGAGACCGTGTTCCGCCTTTCGCACACTCTCGGCTGCAAGGGCATCACGGTGTACCGCGACGGGTCTCGCGAAGAGCAGGTGCTGAACCTCGGCGCGGGCCAGGGAAAAGCGGCGAAGCCCGGCCAGCCGGTCCCCGAAGGTCTGTCAACCGGGGTCCAGGTCAGCATCATGCCTCGGCCGCGGCCGGAGCGGACTATTGGCGCGACCGAGCGATACAAAATCGGGTGCGGCAACCTGTATGTCACTGTTAACGCTGATGAAACGGGGCTCTGCGAGGTGTTCACCAGCCTCGGACGCGGCGGCGGCTGCCCGTCACAGTCCGAAGCGTCGGCCCGTCTCGCCTCGCTCGCCCTGCGCGCCGGCATCGACGTGCAGGAGATCATCGACCAGCTCAAGGGAATCCGGTGCATGTCGACGCTCAAGCGCGGCGGGCCGGCAAATGGCATCAAGGTCCTCTCCTGCCCTGACGCCATCGGCCGGGCCATCGAGGAATACTATCTTTCCTGCAAGGCGAACCAGCTCCGGCCCCAGACGCCCCCGCCCTCGTCCGGCGCCGCCGCCGGCAAGGGCCAGCCGGCCGAGAGCCTGATCGATGGCGACCGCGCCCCGACCGGGTGTCCAGACTGTGGCGAGCGACTGGAGCATGAAAGCGGCTGCGTCATCTGCAAGCGATGCGGATATTCGAAGTGCGGCTGATCGGCCGGATGACGTGCGAACCAAATACGTGTAACATCCCCTTCAAACGATACGTTTGTTACAGCATATGGTTCTCGCGACATGCGAACCGTCTCGAGAAACATCGGCCGGGTAAACATCACGAACCATACATGTTCGAGTAACCACGGGAAAAGGGGACATCCGATGAAAACAGATCGCGGCAACCCTAGCAATATCGTCCGGAAGCTTCTCGCCTCTTTCCTGGCAATCGTCCTCCTCGGTCTCGGAAACATCGTTTTTGCCTTCGACGAAGGACTCGGCGGCTTTGTTCCCGAACAGGACACGCAACCCGCACGCCAGACCTCGACGGTCACGTCGACAGCGGTGGAGGCCGGTTCGGGAACTCAGGCCGACACACCCGTTTCCCTCGTCGTCGAGTCGCTGATCAGCTTCCTCGATGCCCTGTCCAATCTCTTCAAAGAACTCGGGAACATAATCACTACGATCGGCGGTCCTCCAGCCAACAAAGCTGAACAGAAGAAATCCTCCTCTCCCGGCAGTAACCAGCAGTCCCCGGCACCTGCGCCCCAGCTCAACCCTCCCCAGGCGAACCTCGGCGTCGATTCGGCGGAACTCAATGCCTGGAAAGGCGGGAAACTAGCGCCTGAAAAGTTCGTCAGACTCATCGGCCCCGCCGCGAAGCAGTCGATGGCCCGCACTGGCGTGCCCGCGTCGGTCACGATCGCCCAGGCTGCACTCGAAACCGGCTGGGGTTCCTCGACGATCGGCAGCGCCAAAAACCTCTTCGGCATCAAGGGAACCGGCCCGGCCGGCTCGGTGAGCACGCCAACCCGCGAGTATATCAACGGCCGCTATGTCACGGTCCAAGGGACGTTCCGCGCCTACAACATCTGGTCCGAATCCATTGACGATCACTCGAAACTGCTTTAGGGAAGTCGCTATCGACCTGCGATGGCATACAAGGACAATCCGGACATGTTCGCCGCCCAGCTCCAGCGGTGCGGCTACGCCACGGATCCGTCGTATGCGAAAAAACTCGTGAGCATCATGAAAACCTGGAACCTGTATCACTATGACACCTGATCGTTTCTGACCTGCCGTCAGTCATGCCCATCCCTGTTCCACCCGCTATCGAGTCCGCTTCCGACGATGCCCTGATGGATCTGTTTCGTCAGGGAAGGGTCGAAGCTTTCAAAGTTCTTTTCCTCAGGCACATCGGCCTTGTCGTCCGCTACGCGGCCAGTCTGTGCGGCAACTGGGAAACCGCTCGAGATATTGCCCAGGAAATATTTCTGAAGATATCCCAGTGCGCTGGAACCTACGCCGGGCAATCGAAGTTCAAGAGCTGGATGCTGACCATGACCAGGAATATGGTTATCGACCTGAAACGCAGGAAAACGACAAAAACGGTCACGATCCCGGATAACCCCGACCACTGGGCCCCGTTCGCCGACCCGAAAAATCCAGCCGATGGCGTCTCCATCGAGGCTTCGATGGCGGATTGGCTGAAGGGGTTGTCCCCAGAACAACGCGAGGTCACGCTTCTCAAGCACGTCGAACAGCTCTCTTACGCCGAGATTTCGGAAATCACTGGCATACGCGAGGGAACGCTCCGGCAGATCGTTTCCCGCGCCCTGCGCCAGATACGGGAGGAGGCCGGTACAGATGCCCTGTAACACGTATCTCGAATGGCTCGACACTCCCGCCTCCGAATCCGGTTCCCTACCGGAGTATATTGCGCGCCATCTTTCCGCCTGCCGCGACTGCCGGCAGGCTCACGCAGAAATCCAGGCGCTCCGGACCCACTGTGCCAGAATGTCGCCTGATTCGAATGAAGCACTGCGGCTCTGGGAATCGCTTGCCCCGCTCATCCCGGCACAACCGGCGGCACCTTCGGGCCAGCCGGCCGGCACCGTTCAGCCCGCAGGGTCGGCATCCACCGTCGTGAAAGCATCGGCAGCGATATCCACCCCGGTTGGAATCGGTCCCGTCGTCATTCTTGCCGCCGCCGCCATTCTCATCGGAGTGATCGAATACGGATTGTCTACCGTGCGCTTGCAGCCATCCTCTCAGCTCAAAGATCAAATCTCCCGAACCGTCACGAGCGCTCCGCCTGATGTTTCCTCCGCACCATCCGTTCTCCAGCGCCACGTTCCGGCCAAACCGGCATCCGGATCGCTCCCTGCAACCGGCAATCCTCGTCCGGAATCGGTTTCAGCGTCCCCTGCCCTGCCTGTTTCGGACCCCGAACGGACGGTTCGGCCTCCCGAGCCTTCCATCGAGCCGGAATCACCCGCAGCACCGCTCACCGCCCCCCCGGCAGGGTCGTCGTCGACCTCTGGAGATGGCGACGTTCTGACTGACGGGTTCGTTCCCATGACGGCGCCCTCCGGCGGCCGAGACTGAGCAGCGCGATATGACATCAGCTTCCCCGCCCGGCGACAGGTCGTGCGGCCGTCCGCGAGGGCGGCGGGGCTTCGTTTTTCCCCTGGTCGTCGGCATCATGCTCGTTCTGGCGATTTTTTTCGGGGCCCTCAGCTTCCTTTCGCGGGGTCAGGTGCAGAGCGCCACGCATTACATCGAGAGCACGCGAGCCCTGGAACTTGCCGAGGCGGGAGCGGCCTGGGCATCGACGGTCCTGGCCAGCGGGTCGTATAACCCAAGTCCGAGCTTTTTCTCGTTCGAGCTGTTGAAGGCGATTTTCGATCCCACGCCCGACGAAACGAAGGAACACGTGATCGAGATTCCCGAGTCGCTCGATGAATACCGACAGTCGCTCGGCGGAACGCTGAGCATCATCGCCAGGGTGACGAAACCGCGCAAATTCGACCCGGTTGAAGGCTTCTGTTCCGACCCGATCGAAAAATACGGCGAGATGCAGATCGTTTCGACGGCATCGGTCGGCCGAAGTGCCCGCCGTGTCCGCGTTTCCCGGGGGTTCAAGGTCTTTCTCGCGGTACACCCGGTTCTTTCGAAATTCACGCTGTTCGTGCGCGAATCGCCCCCTAACGACCAGATCAACAGCCTCATTCGCGGCGCTTCGGCCGACAATTTCGACAACGGCGCCCCTCTTCTGCTCCAGAACCACGAAACGACCTACAACGCGGTCGACTCCTCGATCCATGTGCCGGCCTTTCCGCCCATCGCAGAGCTTGCGCGCGACTCGGGCTGGATCTTTCTCAACTCGCCTTCGGCCTCGTGGACACTTCATCTTTCGGGCTCCGCCGGCACGACGGGTGAATACGACGACCGCGTTCTGCTGCGTTTCGGCCAGTACAGCGACCCGGGCATGAAAAGCCGACTCCAGGTCCCGGCGCCGCAGGTGCTTCGCGATATGCTGCGCCGCTACCAGGGAATGAAAGCCAGGTTTCTCGTCACGACGCGCTCCGGCACCGCCGAAAAGCAGGTGAGCGACATTCTCGGTATCAGGCACCTGTTCGGCACGGCTCCGAATGCGTCGCTGATCCGCCCGTTCGGCACCGGGTCGCGCCTGTCGCCGACGCTCGTGTTCGGCCCGGTGTTCCGGAGTTACATCCAATACCGGCTCATTCAGGTCGATCTCGTCGATCCGAAC
>JAKJFL010000795.1:0-1610 GCA_022704935.1 Candidatus Rifleibacteriota bacterium | reverse complement strand
CGCCTCTTCCCGTTCAGGAAACGTTGTCTATCCCTCAGGTGATACCCTGCGAAGATCCGGGGGCATCCGCCACGCTTTCGATTCTGAAGAAGTTCGTGGTGGGAGAGGGCGGCCCCAATGATGCGTTCAGCTGGCCGAAAGGCATTACCTGGGCGAATGACGGGACCCTCTGGGTCGTAGACAGTCAGAACCGCCGTCTTCTGCGGTTCATCAACGACGGCCGCCTCATCATCGCGCTTGGGAAGAAGGGACGGGGGCCTGGAATGCTGGGCTTGCCCATCGACATCTCCGTCGCCACGTCAGGCATCGTCGTGTCCGATACGGCGGCTCATACCGTTCACCTGTTCGATACGGATGGAAACTTCATTCGTGCGCTCGGGACCTGGGGAACCAAGACGGGGCAGCTCGATCTGCCGCATGGCGGCTTCATCGACGGCGACCAGGTCTGGGTGACGGACCGTGGAAACACGAAGATTCTCCGATTCGGCCTCGACGGTGCCTATCGCGGGGGTTTTGGAAAGAAAGGCGAGCTCGACGGCTATATCATGGAGCCCGTCAGTGTAAGAATAGCAAACGATATTGTATGGGTGCTAGAAGGCAAGAACGGCAGGGTCCAGAAGTTTTCCCGCGACGGGAAAACCCTCGGCTCCTTCCCGACAACCGCAAAAGATCCAGTGGCGCTCGAGATCGACCCGTGGGGGTATGTCTGGGTCGCCGACGGGGAAGGCCACCGTATCATGCGCTTCGACCAGGCGGGCCGGCTTCTCATGAAGATCCAGCCGCCGGCCGGCGGACGGCAGTGGATTCCAACCTCCGTTGCGGTGCGCCGAGATGGAACGGTCGCCGTCGGTGACGGAGAAGACCGCTCGGTGCATCTCTACCGCCTTTTAAAACCCTGAACGGCTGAGGCGCTAAATGAAGACAGTGCACCTGACAAACCGGGCGATGACGTTCATCGCATGCGCGGCTCTCCTTCTGCAGACGGCGATCGGTGTGGCTCAGACCGCCTCGGAAAGCATCGAGGCGGAATGGCACGTCGCTTCGTTTTCCGGACGTGTGATGATCGAGCGGGTGAACCGCTCGACCGAGGAGATGTCGGAGACGCGGAACGCACCGTTATGGCTCGGTGAAAAAATCGGTACGTGGGAAAACGGTCAGGCCAGAATCGACGGGCCGGACCATCTCCAGATCCGTATCCGTGAACAGACGAAGCTCCGGCGTGCCGACATTGCCGCCTGGGAGGTCGAGTCCGGCATGGTCGGCTTCCGGTTCGAACAGACCGCCGGCGAGCCTCCCATGAACCTCGTTCTGTCGCCATGGGCGAAAGTCGAATTCCGGTCGGGCATAGTCATCGTGAAAGTCGCTCCGTATCTCACGCGGGTGGCCGTAATCAAGGGAACGGCCGAGGTGACGGGGCAGGGCGGCACGAAGCGCACGCTCGAAGCGAAGCAGGAATGCGCCGCCGTCCCCTCGGCCATCTCATCCGTCTACGACGTCACCGACGATCTCTACTTCGCCTGGTACTGGGACAAGCCCTGACAAGGTGCGCCCAGGGCGCTTCGCGAATTATACCCAAATCGCCCGCGTTCCCTCTGGTGACGGAGGGGCGG
>JAKJFL010000794.1:0-1627 GCA_022704935.1 Candidatus Rifleibacteriota bacterium | reverse complement strand
AAGCAACGGCCGTGCTTCCGGCCGGCGTCGCGCTTCCGACGGAAGCCGTGCTGTTCGTGCCTGTGACCCCCTGGATCGGCTGGCGCCTCTTTCTCGACGAGCGGCCCGTTTCACCGGTTGATCGGGGGGAGCGGTTCGGACTCGCCGTTTCCCTCCCCACCGGAACCCGTGCGGTCCGGCTGCGATTCCGGCAGCCCTGGGCATACCACGCCCTCTTTGCGATGCTCCTCGGCATCGTTGGCGCCTGGTCCGCGAGCAGAAGAAAAAAGGGAATTTTCGTCACGAACGGGTGATATCCCCCGAAAAGGTGTATACTCCCGACAACATTCCTTCTGAAGGAGCAGAGCATGTCCGTTGACAAGCAGATCCTCGAGAAGATCTCCACCTATTCCGAGTATGCGATCCATCTCCAGCGCGGCCTGGTCGCGCATCCGGCCGTCTGTCCCGAGAACGGCGGCGAAGGCGAGCTGGCCAAGGCCGAATGGCTCGAAGGCGAGCTCAAAAAGCTGAAGTTCGACGAGATCAAGCGGTACGACGCCCCGCACGCGAAGGCGAAGGGCGGCGTGCGGCCGAACATCGTCGCCCGCTACAAGGGAACGAAATCCGACCGGACGTTCTGGATCATGACCCACCTCGACGTCGTCCCGCCCGGTGAGCGGTCGCTCTGGAACACCGATCCCTACCAGCTTCACATCGACGGCAACAAACTGTATGGCCGCGGCACCGAAGACAACCATCAGGGACTCGTCGCCAGCCTGCTGTGCGTGCGCGCCCTCATGGAGTGCGGCGTGCGCATGCCGTTCGACGTCGCCCTCCTGTTCAACGCCGACGAAGAAACCGGCAGTGAATACGGCGCCCACTATCTGGCCGAGAAGCACCCCGACGTGTTCGGAAAGGACGACATGTTCATCGTTCCCGACGGCGGCGCCGCCGACGCCTCGCTCGTCGAGATCGCCGAGAAGTCCATCTGGTGGCAGAAGATCCGCACCCAGGGCAAACAGTGCCACGCCTCGATGCCGCACCTCGGCCGCAATGCGTTCCGCGCGGCGAGCGAGTTCGTCGTGAAGCTCGGCAGCCTGTACAAGACGTTCAAGGCGAAGGACAAGCTGTTCGATCCGCCGATGAGCACCTTCGAGCCGACCAAGAAGGAAGCCAACGTGCCCAACGTCAACACCCTGCCCGGGGACGACGTGTTCTACCTCGATTCCCGCGTTCTGCCCCAGTATCCCCTGGCCCAGGTCGAGGCCGAGATCAAGCGCCTCGCGGCTGAAATCGAGAAGAAGTTCGACGTGAAGATCAGCTTCGAAGACCTCCAGCGCGCCGAGGCGGCCCCGCCGACCCCGGCCGACGCGGCGATCGTCGGCGCCATGGTTAAATCCGTCAAGAAGGTCTACAAGGACGCGAAGCCGAAGGCGAAGGGAATCGGCGGCGGCACGGTCGCGGCGGTGTTCCGCAAGATGAACCTGCCCGCCGTCGTCTACTCGAAGCAGGACGAAACGGCCCATATGCCGAACGAATACTGCATTCTCGACAACCTGATCGGCGACGCCAAGGTGTTCGCCCTCACGATGCTCGAGATGGAAAAATAATTACAACTATAAAACCGGCCCGCCGCTCAGTCGGCGGG
>JAKJFL010000119.1:0-8080 GCA_022704935.1 Candidatus Rifleibacteriota bacterium | reverse complement strand
ATCATCTGGTAGTTCGACAGAATGAAGTCCGATCCGAGAAATGCTTCCGATTTTCCCGGAGACCTGGCTTCGACGTTCGTGATGGCTCCGGCGAACGGCTGCCAGAACCAGTTTGCTCCTACGAACACCCACCCGCGCGAGGTGGGGTCCACAGGGATATTCCAATTGGGTGAGACATCGGAAGCTCCGATCTCCGACAGGGCGACGGAACGGACGGCATCGTCGGGATGGTGAATCAACACCATCGGGTTGGAAAACGGGGATTCCGAGTCGGCGAAACCGTTGTTGTAAAACCCTTTTTCCCGAATGGTCGGTGATGTCAGCCCGTTCCAGTCACCTTTGTCCGGCTTCGCCTCCTTCACGAACAGGGTGAACTGTCCAAATATTTCAGGCAGAATATTCACGATCTTGAACTCCCGGACGACCTCGTATCTTCTCCTGAAAACTCCGTTTTTCCCGGAAACGACGATCGATACTTTCAGCAATCCGTATCGCTCGATCGGATAGGGGAAGATATATCCGTTGTTCTTCGCCGAAAAATCCGGTGAAGACGGCATTTTCAGGCATTCAGCGTCTTTTCCGTCCGGGGTGAAGAAGTTATGAACGCGGGTTGCCGTCATTCTGCATTCTTCGATGGTAACGTCACTTCCGAACTGGTTCGCGAAGGGCAGTTTCTTCGTGAGATCGAGTTCGCTTCCCGCGATTCCCTCCTTGCCTGTGATTGTCTTCGTATCCGTCAGGAAGGCAAGGAGCTCGTTTTCCTCAGGCGCCGGGTGGGACAGGAACCAGGAAAATGCCTCTTCCCCCGCCCCTTCTGCCGCCTTCACGACTTTTTCGTTCCAATAATGCCAATGCACTCTCCGACTCTCGGAACGAATAAGCGAATTGTAGGTGAATCCAAGAACCACCACGATCGCAAGAAGGACGCACACCGCCATCAGTATGAACCCTCCAGACCGATGGCGGTGCGCTCCGTTCATCAACCCATCCCAAGAATCACGAATGCTCGCCCAGTCGAATCCATCGAAGAGATGCGAGATTCCACGTATGGCAGACATTGAACACGCACTCCTGTGTTACGGCAACCGCCGCTTTCCAATGGCGATTCTAGCACTGACTCGTTTTGGGATGGGTCCAAGGAATGGTGTTTGTTACCGTTTCGTCTTGCTCCTGCCGATGCCGGGGGCGACGCCATTCTTGGCCCAAGATACCGTATGACCGCCGAATGTGGCGGTTCCTCCGTTCGTATAGGCGGATACGCTTGTAAAATAATTCGCATCGAACTTCGGATCAACCTTTACATCGGTTTTCGAACTTCCTCCAGACGGAATACGCGCTCCATTGATCCATCCGTTGCTGATATAGCCGTGCGTTCCGCCTGAAACGATTTTATTGTTTCCTCCGGCAGACACGATGTTATTCCAGAAATAGGCATTGATTTTCAATGAATCGTCGATATTGATCGTACAATTAATAAATGTATTGTTGAATATATAAAATGTATTACGCGGATCCTTCGGGGCTTTGTCATTGGCTCCGCCGAAATACAATCCATAATAGCTGGTTTTATCAACGATCAGGTTATTATAGATGTAGACTTTGTAGCCAGCGTTCGACGGATCTTCATTGCAATAGGCCACACCGACTTTCGTATTCGGCGCGCCAGTGGATTTCGATTGTTTGAAGATGCAGTTCCTCACGACGACGCCGCCTCTTCGGAGGCTGAGCCCCCATCCGCCGTAGTTGTCGTCGAACGTAATGCCGTTGAATTCATGGTTATGGCCGCCCGACAGATAGACCCCGTGCCTTCCGGAGCGCTTCCAGATACTATACCCCGTTCCCTTGATGGAGCCGCCTATGTATTTGAAATAATCGTTGTTCGTGGAAGTGTTGTCACTGATCTGAACACCGTCCAGGAAAGTTCTGAAAATGTCCGAATTGTTGAAGGTCACATGGCTGGCACCGGGATTCAGGACAACTCCTTGCCATCCGTCATGCATATAGAGGCGGTTGAACGTCACATGGCTCACGTTTGTTTCAAGAAACACGCAGTTTAAATATTTGGCCAGTCCCGAAGGCCAGTTATAATTCTTGGAATTCTCATAATAGTATTTGTGAAACGGCAGTTCCGAATAAGGCGCCACGTCAAAATCTTCAAAAATGACATATTTCGCGCCAGTGAGATGAATATGCTTCAACTTGGCCTTGCTGTTCCCGTAGCTGCCGCTCAATATGATGGGTTTGTCGGCGGTGCCATTGGCCCCCCTGGAAATATCGATTCCCTCCTTGAAACTGCCCTTGATGTGAACATAGTCACCCGGTTTCAATCCGGTTTTCTTGATGTATGACATCAAACTGCCGATCGTCTTCCAGGGAGTTGCCTGCTTGCCGTTGGACGTGCCTCCGGTGTATGTGGAATCGACCCAGTACTGATTCCCCGTGATGTTTCTTTTGGAACTCGCAGAGCTGTCCGCACTCGCCGTATCGGAAGATGCCGTGGTCGTGGTTGTTTCATCTTTTTTGAGCTTGTTTATCTTCTCGATGGCATACTTGGCCGCGGCAACCACCGTCTTGGAACCGGAGGCGGCAAGCTCACTCAGCACCTCGACGGCTGTGTCCACGCCGTTGACCCCGACTTCGACCATGGCGGCCGTGGCAGCGATCAGCGTGGAATCCAGCCCTTTCTCGCCGGCTTCTTTCATTGCCGCCACGAGCGGCCTCACCGCACTCTCCCCGATCCGGCCCAGAGCGATTTCCGCCTCACGAACGACAGCTGAGTTCGAGTCGCCGAACGCCTTGATCAGCGGCTGAACGGCTTTTTCCCCGCCGATCTTGCCGAGAATATAGGCGGCAGATTTTTTCACCGCCGGATTTGCATTGTCCTGCAACGCGGCGACCAGCGCATCCACACACTGGGCGCCACCCTTTACAAGGTTGGCGATCGCGGTCCGCACGGTTTCCAGATTCTCACTGGCAAGCTGGGAAATCAGTGAATCGATTTCCGCTTCTGTGTATATCTGTGTTGTGGCCCCAATCTCTGACTCTCCACCCCCCGAAGAGCAGGTCGAGTCCGTGGAATCCTTCGAGCACGACGACGCGCTGTCGGCCGACCCCGACGAGGCGGCGCCATCGATTCCCAGAAGTCTCTTCAGCTGGGTAAAGTTTGTATTGTATGCATAATATTTCCCGTTGTAATAGAACGTGGGAACGGCATTATTTCCATATCGTTTCACGACGTCCATATGTTTCGTATAATCATGGACCTCGAACTTGACGCCGGTGGCCCTGAACAAAACCTTCGTGGCCTCACAGGTCGGGCATTTCCAGGTGGTCGGACAGTACATGATGACCGTTCCATTGCTCTTCGCCACGGTACCCGATCCACCGGAAGAGGTGCTTTCATTCTCGCTCATCCCCTGATCCGGGTCCGAAACGAGTTCTTCCGTGGTTGGCCTGGGGCGATGCCCGCATGTTCCAGCCGGTTCGGAAACATCCGTCCTGCTTGAACAGGTGCCGCCCAGTTTCGACTCACCGCCGCACTGATTGGGGAAGAAAGCGGAATCTTCCGCCCATCCGAACGAGACCTGCAAAAGCAATGCAATCAAGGCAATCAGAACCCTTGTTCGGGAAACAGCCGCGTTCATGCTCATCGTCTCATCCTTTTCCACATATTCGGCCAAGTCTCGTTATTACCTTCAGCCAGGGCTGAGTTTTCAGGGAATCAATCCATGCTTTTTCAGGAGCATGTCTATTCTTGCCTGGGTACTGGCCCTCCATTTTCCGACGACTGGTTCGCCATTGATCAAAAGAAGAGGAATGGACACCCCACCGGGAGACAGATAATTCAACCCCCCCACCAATGCCTCGTAATTCGGAGTGGCCCTTCTCTCGAGCTGGGTATAGGCGATCCCTTTGGACGTCAGATACGCTCTGTATGCGTCCTGATGCGGGCAGGAATCGGTTGAATCGACGTAGATCACCACGGCCCCGGAGGCGGCAGTCGTCGACGCAACCGAATCAAACAAAATCTTTTCCATGGGAACCTCTTGATCGGATGAATCGACAGCCACATTTTGAGCGATATTCCAGGAGGTCCAGGTCTGACTCAAGTCAGCCGGGACGGGAGACGGCGGCGGAAGAACCGGCGCGGGAGTCTGCACGACAGGCGGGTAGGCCGGATTTGCGCTTCCATCGGGAAGCGTTCGATACATCCAGTTCGGATCCCTGGTCCGTTTTCCGAGCAGAGGGCAAAGAATGAGTTCAGTCGCGGTTCCTACGGAACCGAGGCGCGCCTCCACCGTAACCGCCGCCGGGCCGGCAGCCGTCATAGCGGGAAAAATAATGAGAGCTGCGAACAAAAGCAGGGCACTCATTCGTACAGATTTCTTGAATGAAATCATTGTTTCCTCCCGCTCAGTTTGGTTTTGCGAAAAAGACGATCGGCTGTCTCTCCAGCACCGTTCGAAACCCGTTTCGATACGCCTGCGAATCTGCCCAGTCATAGCGGGGATCATATCGGACAACCTTCGGAGACGAGTTGCATAACCCGGAAAGCTCCATGATCCTTGCGGCCACGAATCCGCAAACATCGATCCCCGCTCCCGATGAGCGGACTCTTCCCTTGACCGCCACGAGGGCAGCCTCGATGCGCCTCCCGGTATTGATGTTGACGTCTCCGCCGAGGCTGACGAAATATATCTGATTGTTTACACACTCCTTCGCAAGATCCCCGGTCGGGGCTGGTTTGACCATGCCGACGATCGTGACGTCCTTTTCGCACACCAGGCCAACTCCACCTACCGCCAGCTCATTCCAGTCTTCCGTCCATTCGAACGAGCCTTTCACATAGTAAAAACCGGTCGGATTCATCCCGGTCTTCCGTAACCCGGTCAGATACTCCTTCAAGATTTTTCCCGACTCGAATTGCCGCCCACACCGGGAAACACAATAGTTTCCCACGTTTGGAAGCACATTTCCCAGTTCTCCTGAAAAAACCTGGCTGTCATCCCGGTAGAGAGCTATGTTTTGCCCCAGGAGGAGGTTTTCCGGCTGTTTTGGAACATACTCCAAAGACTTTCCAAGCTTCGGAATGACTCCCGTTTTGAAATTCGGCTGAATCGCTCTTGGAGTCGTTTTTCCGGTATATTCATCGGGATCGAACCAGAAAGCCAACCCCTCATTGAACGGCACAGACGAAACCGGAGTCGACATGGCCTGCCGATACGTGTCCCAATTGCCGTTGCAGGTTCCCCTGAGCACTTTTTGGGAATCCGGATCCAGCCCCGCCGTCCAGGACGCGCTATCGAACTGTTCTCGCCTGACATACGGCAAAAAGGCACAGTCTGCCGGTGAAGCACCATATTTTTTCCGCAACCCCTGCTCCAGGATATAGCTCCGCAGGACATTGCCGAACACGAGAGTCGGACTCGGAGAGTCCGGAGTACCCATCAGCCGGAGAATCGACGAATGCTGCACATTGTCGACTCCAGAAATATTGCTCATAAAATAAAAACACTCTTCTTTCTTGGTTTCCTGGTAGAGCCCGGTTAACCTCGAGTAGATCTGATGCGTATTCCACAATTCAAAGTTTTTCCCGCGCACGACCCCGAATCCCGTCCCGAACGGGCCGGCATCTTTCTGTATGTCGCGATAAAACGTGCATCCGCTTGCCAACAGGAAATTCTCCCCGAATTTTCCATTTCCGGGAGCCACCCCCAGGGTGAGCTCGGGAAGGATGAATACCCATCCCTGTTTGTCGAGAAACTGAGCCGGATCGTTGTTCTTCGTATCCGGCACCCGTTGTCCGCCGAGAACGACGAGCGGTGTGTATGTGGCATCCGTAAATGTTTCCGGAGCCGTTCCTCTGGCGTTGACCAGATTGGAATTCAGTTTGTCCTTGTCAGGAATCTCTAGAACCGTCAATGCAAACCGGCTCAGAACAGGAATCGTCATCTGCACCGTTCGCTGTTCGAAAACGGAAATGACCCGTCGTTCGACTTTGTCATACGAGGCTGTCGAATCGATGACGAACTTTCCGATGGTTTCAGCCGCCCGTTCGGAATCTCCGGGAATCGCACTATCCTCATGGATCTTCTTCTGCCCTTCGAGAGTCAGGATAACCTTGAGTTCCGGCGTGAATGTCAAGCCGCTCAGGATCGTGTTCTCCGCAAGGGGAATGGAAATCAAAGCATTCTGTTCCTTCTCGGAAAGCCGCCCGTTCTCATCCACGAAAATTTCGAAAAACTCTTTCATCCCCGCCTGGGCTTCCTTCAGACCTTTTTCTCGCTTCGGGAAGGTGCCCGGGTCCGAGCTGTTCAGGAAGGCAACGGCATTGCGAACCATCGACTGCACCTGCTTCGCCCCGAATTCCGCAACGCGTGAAGCAACTTCGCTCGAGCTGACCATGTGGCTCTGATAACGCTGATTCGTTGAATAGGAATGCAGATAGAAAACCGTGACAAAAAAAGCAGCCAGAAATCCCAGGACAATCAGCAGGGCCATTCCATCCTTCCCGCATTTGGGGAATCGCTCTGATCCAAAATGCCTCATTCCGAGCCACTCCACTTTCTGCACGATTTTACACTCCGTCGTATTCGTTCAAACCGTCATTCATTTCTGTCAACAAAGAACCAACCGGTACCGGTTACTATTTTTCTTGGAAAGCACCCAAAACCCGACTTGCCAACGATTGCCATCCAGAGCAACGTCAGCTCCACGACCATCCTCCATACGACGTTTACGGGATCCGGGCAAATCGGATGTTCAGCACATCGTTTGCCGTCAGCAAGGTTCCGAAGTCGAAGACGGTCGTCTTGCCGTCACACTCGCGGATAAGTTTTCTTTTGCCCTGTTGGGCCCAAACGACCTCTGAAGTCAGTAATTCGAGATTGTTCCCGATCCTGACAGTCTTCATCTCCAGCTTATGCTCGCTGACATCCACATCCGTCGCTTGGGCAAGATCATCGCGAAGCTGTTCCATGGCGCCTGTGTAGATATACCACGTAGTCGTCTCACGATCCTGCTTGGCGCCTTGCCTATTGACGGAGCGATATACATTGTTCAGAAGGCCGAGAAACAGCCCGAAAACAAGCACACACACCGAGATTTCGACCAGCGTGAACGCATGACGTTCTTTGCGACACCGTGGAATCTTCAACTTTCCTCATCCCCCAACACTCGATACCCCTTTACCACGAGGATTTTTTTGAGTTTTTTCATATTCGCCTCTTTAGAAACCAACGAGACGGTTACTTTGATCTCGATAACTCGCCCCCACGGGTTTTTCAGGCGTTCATCAGGCATAACTGGTTGGTTGACCACCGAAACCTCGGTAAGCCTGGTCAAACCGGAATAGCATGGTGGAACTCCGAGCTTTTCCGTGGTCAGATCAGCCGGGAAAGAGGCATCAGACAACTCCTGGCCGAGAATCGACTTCAAAGAGGTCCATGGGGCCCGTTGCAGGCCGCCGATCATGGACGATGCCAAGCTCGTCGCCTGGAGTTCGTGAATGCTGCTGGTCGTCACCCGGCGTGTTTCAGTCAGCAGGGAAAAAATGGGAATCATCCCCATCGCCAGGATGCCCAATGCGATGATGACCTCGACGAGACTCATTCCCCTCCGGGGGTCATTCATAGGCCCCATACTCCCCTCGATTTGTCCACGTCCAAAGTACGCTACCCCTCTCGCTGGAAAAATGTCAATTTCCCGAATTCCCTCGTGGTCCCTGTGCGACACTTGTGCATCCTCGTAATAAAGGTTGCTGACCTTGCACGACGAGTTTTCAGAATCGTAATCATTCTGCATCAGTACAGATGATGAACAAGAGGGAGACCCAAAAGGTGACATTTTTTGAAATCCCGAACACGGCAGTTCGCCCTGCGGGGCTCGATGCCACATTCATCAGGGTCCAATCCGGATATTCTGCGAATCGTCATTCCCGGATTTCTCCGATCGTCCAAGAAAACCGAAGTCCTCAAATGATCGTGAAACAGGCCGATTTGGCCGAGAAATTCGTTTCGTGTATACTGCCGTTTGCCCGTTAGGATTGCATTTCGATGTCATTGTGCCGTCAGAGGCGTTT
>JAKJFL010000118.1:0-8094 GCA_022704935.1 Candidatus Rifleibacteriota bacterium | reverse complement strand
CCCGCCCCTACGGTATTTCCCTCGTTTTCCGGCTTTCAACTTAAAACTTCCCTCCGGGCCACCCATCTTGTCGTATGTGAGGGGGCTCTCGTGCAAAAGCCGGAAGGCCATGTGCGTATGATTTTTTTGACACCTCCCCAGGGACTGGACGTATAATTTCAGAATACCGTCCTGTTTTCACGCATACTCTTCCAGGGAGGTCCGCCATGATGCACAGACGCTCCATCCGTCTCTGGAGCTGGCTCCTGCTGTTCGCTTTCGTCGGCCAGATCGCGATTGCCGAAGTCGTTCCCGCTCCCGCAGGCGAAGTCGTTCCGGCGCGTGAAGTCGTCCCCGCCGGCGAAGTCGTCCCGGTTCACGGCACGGCGAAGGCTCCGGCGAATGTACCCGCCATCAATCCGTTCGTGGGCGAGATCGCGGTCGGCGTTTCCCTGCTCATCACCTACGGGCCGCAGATCCTGGCCATGGCCGCCACGATCGCCTCGCTCGCCGCGGCCGTCAGCGTGATCATCAACACGACCAAGCAGTCGGCAGGTCTCGTCAAGTCGATCGGCTCCAAGATGTCGAACATGCTCCAGCTACTGCTCGGGCCGCTCGGCATCAGCACCGGCACGACCAAGGACGGTGTCACCGGCCTCAGCAACGAGCTTCTGAACGTCACCAAGTTCGTCACCAACAGCATTTCCACCCCGGTCAGCCAGGTCCAGAGCCAGGTCGACAAGTCCCTCGCTATGTCCCGCGACGTCCAGAGCCTCGCAAACCGCGGCTGCAACGTCGCCGGCCGCATCGGCCAGCAGGCACGTGCCACGTCGGCCGAGCTGACCGGCATCGTCGCCGGCGGCGAGGTCCAGTTGTTCCGCGACGGGGCGAACCGGGTCGCACAGCGCCTGAACCAGGAAGCAGCCCAGGCCCAGACCGCCTGCCGACTCACGCTCGACAACTCGGCGATGACCACGGCCAGTCTCGAGCGCGTCCAGAAGACGATCGGCGATGCCCTCGGCGCCTCCGGTAAAGACGCGGACGACGTCACCCTCCATGACATCAACCTGTCCGGCGCCAAGCTCAGCAAAGAGCTGATCGAGGCGCGCAAGTACATGGTGATGTCGAACAACGCCCTCACGGCCGCAGAGAAGTCTTCCAGGGGTATCCATACCGAGATCATGGCCATTCTCAACGACGTGAAGATCGAGCTCGAAGCGTTCGCCCTCGCCCACGGCGTCGATCGGGAAAAGCTCGACCGCATCACGAAGGAGCAACGGGTGAAGATGTCCGGCCCGGCCGCCGAGTCGACGCTGCCGCTCGCCGGCACCGAGAGCCAGAAGATGACCGCGAAGAGCATTTCCGAGGAAATCAGCTTCATGGTCGACAAGCTCGGCCGCATCAGCGCGAACGCAGCCAAGCCGTCTCCGACTTCCCAGGCCGCCCAGACGGGCGCCAAGGGCAACGATGCCGATTCGATCGCCAGGTCGAAGCGCGCCGCCGATACCGACGCGGCCTACCAGAAGATGATCGATTCATACAAGGCATATCTGAACGTGATGACCGCCGATCCGGCCGACAAGACCGGCATCGACGCCGCCAAGGCGAGTTACGACGCAGCGCAGAACGCCTACCAGAAAACGCTTCAGCCCGCGCAGTAATCCCGTTCGTTCTCACATCCCGCCCTTCGTATTCCGGAGGGCGGGATGTTTTTTGGTTCTCGTTTATCGGAATTCATCGATATTTCAAGAAAAATGGTCGTTTAGCAGCACCATTTCGGCAAAATATCGAAACACTTCTTCATAAGGTGCTCATTTCAGCCATTTAGCCGTAAACAATCTCTCGGGAAATGCCGATGAAGTTTATAGAATCAGAAAAGCCGAAATAGGGATTTTTCGGCAAGCATTGAGCCAGGGAGGGCACATATGCAGATTTCATCGCGTTTTCCGACGCCCCAGGAGTTGCTCAAACAGCTCGAGGAGTCTCTTTCCCAGGGAGATCTCCGCCCCGCCGAAGCCGGAACCACACCTTCGGCCGCTCCCCCGGTTTCCGACATCTACGAGGCATCCGCACCGGCCGCCGAGAGCGCCGAAGCGACGGATGCGGCCGGGCAGGCGAAACCCGACGGACTGCGCATCTCTTATCACTTCGATCTCTTCTACCAGCTTTCCCAGAAAGTTCAGACCCGCATGGGCCAGAGCGGCCAGGACAAGTTCATCGAGACGACGGGCACCGTCGCCGAAACCTTCCAGGGCAACTTCTCGCTCGAGATCGACGCCATCGGCACTTTCATGAAAGGGACCGATGCGGCCCTGAACGTTTCGAACGAGACGGCGAACGAGTTCTTCGACGCGGTCAACGGCCTCGCCGAGCTTTCCCCCGACGCGCTCGAGAACTTCCTGAAGGAATCGGGCGAATTCTTCGACGAGCTCGAGCGGACCTACGGCGAAGCCGGCGGCGCCTTCGACGACATCAAGGCGCAGATGCAGGCTCAAGCGAAGGCGTTTTTCGAGGGCGTCGGCGCGATCCGCGGTGAAGCCGCAGGAGAAGCCGGCGAAGCCGAAGCGACGCCGGTCGTCCCCGATGCCTCCGAATCGACCGAGGCCGCTTCTCCGGAGATCAAGCTGGCCGTCGGCCCCCAAAAGGGACTCGGCGTTCGCGATGACGTCTACCGGAAGTTCATCGACAGCTTCCTCGAGTATATTCGTCGCTATAGTGAAACGCTCCATGACGCAAAATCAGGCGGAACGAAGCAGGCCGAGCAGCCCGGCGCGGTCGCGGACGCCCCGACAGTCGCGCAGCCCGCGGAGCAGACTGCCTCTTCGGCCGTCCAGAAACCTGCCGCCGCCGACACCTCGTATCCGATCCTTCCCAACATGCCGAACGGCAAGTTCCCGATCGGGTATTTCCTCGCCACCGTGAAGACGACCTCGGTGTTCAGCCATTTCGACTTCACCGCCGAGCAGCCGGAAACGGCCGCCGGAACTTCCAAACTCGATACCTCGGCCTGAGGAATCGGATCGTTCATTCGTTGCCTCCGTCGCGCCGCGGACACGCCGCGGCGTTTTCTTTTATCCGGTTCTTTTGTTTGCGGCGAGGGTCGGATATATGCTAGAACAAAGGAAATCCCATCATTCGAGAGGAAGCATATGGCCGAATTCGACAAGCTGATCGGTTCGAACGGAGTTCCGACCCACTGGTACAATATCGTTCCGGATATGCCGAAACCGCCGGCCGTTCCGCTGCACCCCGCGACGCACCAACCAGTCACGCCACAGGACCTGGCGCCTATGTTTCCGCCGTCCCTGATCGAACAGGAAGCCTCGAAAGAGCCGCTGATCGCGATTCCGGAAGAGGTCCGGGACATCCTTTCGATGTGGCGACCCACTCCGCTCAGGCGTGCGCGCAGGCTCGAACAGGCGCTCGGCACCCCCGCGAAGATCTTCTTCAAGTATGAGGGCGTTTCGCCGGCCGGCAGCCACAAGTCGAACACGGCCGTTCCCCAGGCGTATTACAACAAGCAGGCCGGCATGAAGCGGCTCGCCACCGAGTCTGGCGCGGGCCAGTGGGGCACCTCGCTGGCGCACGCGGGCTCGATGTTCGGCCTCGACGTGGCCGTCTACATGGTCCGCTCGAGCGTCGCCCAGAAGCCATACCGCAAGATCGCGATGGAGATGTGGGGCGCGAACGTGTATCCGAGCCCCTCCGAAATGACGAACGCCGGCCGCGCCGAGCTCGGCGTCGACCCCGACTGTCCCGGCAGCCTCGGCATCGCGATCTCCGAGGCGGTCGAAGACGCGACCAGCCGTGACGACACGAACTACGCGCTCGGCTCGGTCATGAACCACGTGCTGATGCACCAGAGCGTGATCGGTATCGAGGCCCGTCAGCAGATGATGGATATGAAAGAATACCCCGACGTCGTCATCGCCTGCTGCGGCGGCGGCAGCAACTTCGGCGGCATCGCCTTTCCCTTCCTGCACGACAAGTTCACGGCGGGAAAGAACGTGCGCGCGATCGCGGTAGAACCAACCTCCTGCCCCACCCTGACCAAGGGCGAATTCCGCTACGATCGCGGCGACGTGGCCGGCCTCACGCCTCTTCTGATGATGTACACGCTCGGCCACTCGTTCATGCCGTCCCAGTTCCATGCCGGCGGCCTGCGCTATCACGGCGTCTCGCCGCTGGTGTCGCACCTCTACAGCGAAGGGCTGATCGAGGCGAAGGCTCTCGAACAGTTGGCCATCTTCGAGGCCGCCAAGGTGTTCGCGCACCACGAAGGCATCATTCCGGCTCCCGAGAGCGCCCACGCCGTCAAGGCCGCGATCGACATGGCCCTCTCGTGCAAGGACACCGAGAAGCCCATGACGATCCTGTTCTGCCTCAGCGGCCACGGCTTCTTCGACCTGGGTTCGTATGCCGACATGCTCGCCGGAAACCTCACCGAAGGTGGCTTCTCCCCCGAAAAGATGCAGGAGTCCCTCGGCAAGCTGCCATCCGTCCAGGTTCGCTGGGAATAACCGCCCTAATTCAGCGTCACAACCAGCCACCCGCTGTGCGGGCACATCGGGATGCACCCGGTTTGTGGGCCGTCGTTTTCGAAGACGGCCTCATTCCGCAGTGGCGCATCTCGATGCGTTTATTTCGGAGTTTATATATCGAGTGTTTTCCAGAGCTTGCTGCCGTCTTCGCCGTCGGGGTAATACCGCGGAAGGGGCTTCGTCACCCGGTAACCGTGTTTTTCGAAGAAGCGGATGGAAGCGGTATTCCCCACGCGGGCCTCGGCACAGACAGCCTGCATGCCTTCCCGGCGAAAGATGTCCTCCATGGCGGCAAGAAGGAGTCCGGCCGCGCCGGTTCCCTGAAGATTCCGATGAACCGCAATCTTGTAGATACGCCCCGACGGCGCTCCCCGGAAGCGGCGGAGCAGACCGACGATCTCCGCGCGGATCGTTCCGTCGGCATCACGGACCACGAGGCACCTGCACGTCGGGGAACGAAGCAGGCGACCGATCTGCGCCGGCTTGAAAACGTCGACGGAAAGGAACAGCTCCCGCTCGAGCGCGATGATCGCGGGACCGTCGGAAGGCAGGGCCGCCTCGGGCATGCGTATATACGGCGCGTCTCAGGTGAACAGCGCTTTGAGGCGCGAGAAAATGCCGCCCTTCCGCGACTTGACGCCATGATTTTCGCCGGTCAACTGGCTGACGAATCGCGTGATGTCGCCGCTGGCAGGCGAATTGGGTGAGCGCTCCACGAGCGGCATTCCCGCCAATTCCGATTCGGGAACGCCGACCAGGTCGAACGCAACCGTATCGATGTAACCGACCGGAAGCTTCCTGAATTCATCCAGAAACGCCTGTTGGCCCTCCCGATACTTGTTGATCAGAATGGCGAACTTGTCCTTGTGATAGTTCAGGCGGCTCATGACCCGGAAAAGCCGGTGCATGCGCGTGATCCCGGCTATATCGCCGAGACTGGCCAGGACGATGAGGTCTGCCATGTCCCAGGCGAGGAGGGTCTGGTCGTCGATTTCGGCCCGCGTGTCGATGACGATGTAATCGTACTGTTTGCCGAGCACCAGAAGAATCTGATTGAGCGCCGTTCGGGAGATGATCTCGGCTTCCTGGGGGAGTTCCGGGCAGAACAGAAAATCGATCTCGTGGCGTCGCGTGAAGAATCCCTTGATCCGATCGTAGACCAGACGTTCTTCCTTCTGGATCAGCCGCCCGACGTTCAGAGCCGCGGGAGCACCGACGAACAGGCTTGCATTGCCGAACTGCATGTCCCAGTCGAGGAACGCGACACGCTTTCCCGTTCGCGCGAGAAGCACGGCGGTGTTCACGGCCAGCGTGGTGCAGCCCATGCCGCCCTTCGGCGCGTAGAAGGTGATCACCTTTCCCATGATATCGGGCGTCGAGAGCGCCTCGCGGTAGGTTCGCGACAGGGCGAGAAGCAGCTTCGTTCCGACCGAGATCGACTCGACCATGAGTTTCTGGAGGCCATCCCGGTTCATGACCAGGAGCAGGGAGTGCTCGACGGCGACCGCGGTGCTCATGTATATCTGGTTTTCACGGAGCAGTGCCTCTTCGCCGAAAAAACCGCCGTCCTTGATGACGCCGAGCGTCACGTCATCCCCCGAGTCGATCACGGGCCGCTGAACAATCTTGACGGCGCCGTTTTCGACGATGAACAGGTTGTCCGCCGGGGAGTCCATCTTGATGATGACCTCATTTTTGGCGGCTTCCCGGTGGGTCAGATACCTGCGAAGAATGTCGAAATCGGAATCAGAAAACCCTTTTAGCGCATACATATCGTTATATATCCACTATTTTGGAAGTCTGACGGCATCCGCGATCGTTTCCACGATCGGAAAATGCCGTTCGAACCCGACGAGCTGGAAGACTTTCTTGATCGTCGGGTTGCAGCCGGCGATGATGAGCTTTCCGCCCTTGGTCTTGAGCAGGGAAACGTTCGCGACGATTCCGCTGATTCCCATGCTGTCGATGATCGCCGCCTTCTTGAAATCGAGGATGATGATCTTGTGGTCGGCCTCGAGCTGCTGCTTGATCGCGGCCGCAAGTTCCATCCCGTGATCGCCCGTCACGTCGTCGGGCACGGCTACGACCTGACATCCGTCGACCGTCGAAACATGGAAAACCATTCTGCCCCTCCCCCAAGAATATCTTAATCGGGGCGTATACTACCAGATTTCCCACCCTCCATCAATGAATCTCACCGGGGGTGTTGTGATATACTTCGCACCTATGAAGAGTTTGAGGAAACGGCTGCACGAACGAAGCCCCTCTACTCTTTCGCAGTTCATCCAGGCGTTCAACGAGCTCTCTTCCGAAAGCCCGGATTCTGAGATTCCGCCGCTGAAGCGTCTTCGCATCGCCTTTTTCGCGACGTTCACTGCCCTCGGACTCAAGGAAGTCCTCTTTTGCACATCGCTGGAAGAAGGAATCTGGGGAGACATCCGCGAAATCCCCTATGGTTCGGGAATACAGGAACTCCTCGATCCGCGGTCTGACGTGTGCCGTTTTTCCCCCGAAGTGCTCTTTCTTTTTCAAGATCTTGCTTCGTTCGCGGGCGATGCCGCTTTGTCCGGAAACTGCACCCTGCCCGGAGGTTTCGCCGAATGGTGGAAGGAGCGCTGGGCGCACCTCCGCCAGGTGCTGGAAACTATTCTGCGCAATATTCCCGGGGTGCTGGTCGTCCACAATTTCGAGATCCCCCTCCGGACGCCGTTCGGCATTCTCGAGAACAAACAGGCCTGCGGCATTGTCGAGGCCATCGATCTGGTGAACCAGGAACTACGCTCGTTCGCTCGCGAAAACCACCGGCTGTTCGTCCTGGATTACCGGGCCTTCTGCGGGCAGCATGGCGCGGAGACGCTCTCCGACCCCAAGATGAATTACCTGGCCGACGCCAAGATCCGCTTCGACCGTTTTCCAGCCCTTGCCGCTGCCTGGCTTCCCTACATTCGCGGCGCATCTTCCCTGGCGCGCAAATGTCTGGTGACCGACCTCGACAACACCCTCTGGGGCGGCGTTGCGGGCGAGGACGGGATCAACGGAATCAGGCTCGGTCCCACACCCGAGGGGCGACCTTTCTGGGAAGTCCAGAAGTATCTGCTCGGCCTCTATCAACGCGGGATCATCCTCGCCATCAACAGCAGAAACAATCCGGAAGACGCCCTTCAGATCATTCGCGATCACCCGCACATGGTCCTGCGCGAGAAGCATTTCGCCGCCATCCGCCTCAATTGGAACGACAAGATCGCGAATCTCCGCTCCCTTTCGGAGGAGCTGCATATCGGTCTCGACTCGATGGTCTTCATGGATGACGATCCCCTCAACTGCGAAATGGTCCGCTCGGCCCTTCCCGAGGTGAAGGTCGTCGAACGGCCCAAGGATCCCAGCTTGTTCATGCGAACCCTCACCGCCCTCACGGACTTCGATTCGCTGGCCCTGACGGCCGAGGATCTCGGGAAGGGCCGCATGTATGCCGGCCAACGTCTGCGCAAGGAGTTCGAGCAGTCAGCCACCAGCCCCGAAGAATACCTTCGCGGCCTGCGAATGACGATGACGGCCGAAGCCGCCGATGCATTCT
>JAKJFL010000117.1:0-8099 GCA_022704935.1 Candidatus Rifleibacteriota bacterium | reverse complement strand
CCACCTCGCGCTGGATGGGGCCGTATTCACGGCTTCGGCCGCGTTTGAAGCCCCGAAACTCGTCGCCGCCCTCGGCTAGAAAGCTGTTCACCGCGACCTTGTAGACCTGCGCCGGATCGAGCGGCTTGCCGCCGACCGTCACATCTTTCAGGTCGAAGTCGTCACTCGATCGGTTCGCAAAGGTGTAGCTTCCGCCCGATATCTGCAGAACGCCCCGCCGCAGTGAAGCAGACGTCGTAAGAACCTCGAGGAGATCCTGGCCGGAGAGGGTCATCGTGACCACCTGGTTGTCGAACGGCAGAACGTTGTAGAGATCACCGAGCGTGAACGCCCCCTTCCGGATGTTGCTCTGAACGCCGCCGCTGTTCTGAAGAGCGAGATCGGCGCCAGTCATCTCGCGCATGGCGTCTGCGACGAGGTTGCCGATGGGGCACTCGGCATCGTATCTGCGCTCGTAATCTGCGGCGAATTCCCCGACCGGTTCGGTCTTCAGGCGGGTGATATCGCCGACCGCGCGCTGAAGCAGCGCTTCGACCATCGGATCGGGCGTCACCAGGTCGGACTCGACCGGAACACGCCGCCCGCGGAACGAGGTCACCCCCGAACCGGGAAGCACGTCGAGATCGAGCACATCGAGTTCCTTGCCCTGATTGTATCCGCTGACCGTCTTGATGACGATGCCATCTTCCTTCACGGGCGGCGGTGCATCGACGTTGAAATCGATCATGCTGACGACATCCGGGGCGGCCGCGACGATCGCATCCCATTCGGGCTTCCCGATACGCTCGCGATCGATGAGACTCAGCAGGACGACCAGGTCGGCACCTTTTTCCCGCAGCCGCTTCACCTTCACGGCGAGTTCCGGGCCGGGGGGAAGGAATCGCAGCCCGTTCACATTCCCGCGCGCCGTCAATTCCGGCGTCGTTTCGGGGGTCAGTCCCAGAACGCCAACACGAAGGCCGTTTCCCGGGGTCAGGAGCAGCTCGGGCGTGATGAATCCAGGCGCTGCATCTGAGCCTTCTTCGGTGATACTGCTTGAAAGCAGGGGAAACTTCGCCAGCCGCGAAAGCTCTTCGAGGCGGGAGCGGCCGAAGGTGAACTCGATATTACCGATCAGCATGGCATCGAGACGAAAGGTGTTGAGCGCCTCGATGATCGCCGATCCTCGTGTGAAATAGGCATCGGCCGTGCCGGAAATCTCGCTTCCAACCGAGAAAACACAGAAGGGGTCGCCGGAAAAAGAGGCGACAAGTGTCTGCAGTTTTGCCGCCTTGTGCGCCGCCCCGCCCATGCGGTGGTCTCTGTAGGGGGCGAAGCGGGCCAGGAACGGCTGGATCTGCCCTTTCGAAACACCCGTGAAAACAAGGTGGAGACGCCGTTCACCGAGCGGTTTCATCAGCCACCAGACAGTCGCGGCAAGAATCACCACCCCGAGAAGGAACACGAAAACAGAAAACCGTCGATATGAGCGTTCTTCCGACATGCCGCCATTGTATCCATCCCCCCATCCATTCGCAACCCCGCCTTCGTAAGAGTTCCGCATGCAGGGATAACAACGAATCCCATAGATACTCCTATGAAACAAACCACGGCTTCAGGAACGCACCCACAGATGCAGAGCAGATGATCGCAGATGAAGAATCGATAGGAACGAACACCTGGAACCACTATGAAAAGACGATTTTCGGGATTTCGTCTGCGCCACCTTGGTCATCTGCGAATCGGTTTTTGAAACCAAGTCCGCACACCAAACACCGAGGCACAGAGACTGTTTATACGCAGAGATCGAAAGAAAAACCGCCCCGCCGGAATGACCGGAGGAGCGGTTCTGGGAGAGTTTCGAGCTTAGAACTTCTTCATTTCCTGGAGACGGGCCTTCCAGGCATTGCCGCGGCCGCCCTGGGCGGCTTCGTGGCGGACGTTCGCCTTCACGGCGGAGATGACGTCGCCGATTTCACCGCGATCGGCCTTTGTGTAGGCATTCAGGTTGCGGAGGAAAGCCGCGTAGTAGATGCCGCTCCGGCCGTTGTTCTTCGCGAGATCATTGACCACGACCTTGATCAGGAGCTTCGAATCGGACTCGCGATCGTAAGCCAGGAGCTGGTAATCAGCTTCGATGTCGGTCGCATTGCTCTTCTTCGCCTTCGCCGCGGAAACCGCCTGGGCCTTGACCGCGTCGGCATCGGAGCTGAGAGTGACGAGATCGTTCATGAGCATCCCGATCGTGCGCTTCTGACCGGAGGATTCACCGCTCTGACCATTGTCCTGACCGGGCTTCGGAGTGCCCTGGTCGGCCGGGGGCTGTTCGGCCGGCGGTTGCTCTGCGGGCGGCTGCTCGGCCGGAGGTTCTTCGGCCGGGGGCTGTTCGGCCGGAGGTTGCTCTGCGGGCGGCTGTTCGGCCGGCGGTTCTTCGGCCGGAGGTTGCTCTGCAGGCGGCTGTTCGGCCGGAGGTTCTTCGGCCGGGGGCTGCTCAGCCGGAGGTTGCTCTGCGGGCGGCTGTTCGGCCGGGGGTTCGTCAGCCGGCGGCAGAGGAGGCAGCGGAGCGGGATTGCCCTGCCCCTGGTCACTCTGCCCGGGGTTTCCCTGACCGGGGTTGCACTGGCCGGGATTTCCCTGTCCAGGATTCCCCTGGCCGGGATTGTTTCCGCAGTGTCCCTTGATGTAGCGCCAGTGGCCCTTCACGTGCTGGCCGTTCTTGTTGTAGTGGCCGCACACCCAGACGCGGTTCTTGCAACCGGTGATCTTCTTCTTCACGACAACATGGGTGTCCATGATCTTGTTCTTGATCTTGTCGCCGACCTTCACAAAAACACGGCCGATCTTCTGGAAGAAGCCGATCTTTTTCTTCGGCTTGCAGTGGCCCTGTCCGGGGTTTCCGGCGGAAACGTCAGCGGCTCCGATGAGCCCGAACGCCAGGGTGAGCATGAGAATTTTCTTCATGATGCCCGACTTCATTGGTGTCCTCCTACAGAATCTTTTCGTCTTATTTCATATCATATCAGCGGACGCGGTATTTTCCGCAACATTCGTACCATCGTCGAACCTCCCTCTCCGAGAGCTCATCCGCCGCCTTCGCCAAAATTCTGTCAGGAAATCAGCATCTGCGAAGAATTTTTCAGCAGCACGGAAAGTGGAGGAAAAAAGAGACGGGGCAACGCACTTCTTGACATCGAAGGTTCGGAGGCCATAGGGTGAACGAGTGTTCGACACTCCGCAACGTATCCGGAGGTTCACATGGCAACCCCGAAACAGATCGCCCGAGAAACCCGGATCATCACGGCAGCCCTGGCTGAATTCTGCAGACGCGGCTTTCACCTGGCGAACGTCGATGTCATCGCGACCGCGGCAAAAGTCGGCAAGGCCACCATTTACCGCCATTACGGCAGTAAAGAAGGCTTATTCATGCGGGTGTTCGATCATATTCTCGACAATATTGAAAAAACGATCCGACAGCGGACCGACTTCACCGATTTCAGACAGGGATCGGAAATCGCCATTAATTCGTATTTCGAGATGTTCGCGACGTCACCCGAGGTCTTCAATTTTCTCAAGATTTTCACGGGCGACGAGTCGATCCCCGAGGGGGACATGCGAAAGAAGCTCGCCGAACGGTATCTGTCGCGATCGATCTGGGCAGTCGAGGAAATCAGGCGCGCGCAGGCGACCGGTCAGCTCCGTCGGGACACCGACCCCGAACTGCTGATGCAGTCTACCCTGGGCATCCTGCATTTTCTCATCTATCACTGGATTCGAACGGGAAAGCCGGAGCGCATAACCGACAATACGAAGCTCGTGACGACGCTCCTGTTCGAAGGGCTGCTTCCGAAGAACTGACCCGGGGCGGTGGCAGACCCCGCCGCTCACATGAGCGCCTGAACTTCGGCCTCCTGGACATTTCGGCAGGATTCGGCATAGAGAAGAATCCCGACCATTTCGAACACTTTCAGGTTGAGGTCCGTCAGTCCGGCAAATACAAGGCGGCCGCTCTTTTCATCGACGATTTTCTCGGCGATCTCCAGAATCGAAGCCACGCAGGGACTCGTGATCGACACGGCAAGGCCGAAATCGATGACGAACCTCGTCACGCCCTGATCGAGCTTTTCCTGGACGAGTCGGAGGATCGCCGTTCCAGCCTCTTCGTTGAGCGGTCCGTGGGTGTAAATGAGCGTAACCGCACCGCGATTTTCAGAACGCAGGGAAAATTCCGTCGTATTCATCAACCATCCTCTTTCGAGGGAAGAGATTACCAGATTCCTGGAAAATAATCATCCAAAGGAATCGATTATTTGAATTTGAACAGTTTTTTCAGGTCTTTCTCGATATTCTTGAGTTCCTTTTTGATCTGCTTCTCGGGAGGAAGCGGTTTGGGCTGTGTTGCGACAACGGGAACCGGTGCCGATGCAGGCTGGGCTGTGCCGGAAACGCCGGCCGGGGCCTGAGCCGGCTGGGCCTCACCAGTGACACCGGCCGGGGCAGGAGCCGTCGCCACCGTAACCGGTGCAGGTTGAACCGGTTCCTGGGCAGGCTTCTTTCCGCCAAGGATTTTTCCAAGTTCTCCGCCGAGCAGGTCACCGATTCCTTTCTTTTTCTGCTCGGGAGCGGGAGTTCCGGACGCAACGGACTGGGGTGCCTGCTCCTTCTTTCCGCCCAGAATGTCCATGAGGGCGTCCTTCGCCTTGTTCTCCGCCGCCTTTTTCAGGAGCTTGTCGAGACGCAGATCGATGCCGGGAGACAGGAGACTTCCGCGCACTCCGACGGGAATTTCGAGATTGGGCTGGTTTCCGACGAGGTCGCGGAGAACCTTGCTTCCATGGCAGATTTCACGCGGCAGAACGAGATTCGCCGTCCCGTCGAGCGTCGTGTCGAGACCCACCGACCCCTTGTAGGAAAGCTGTCCGTAGGGACTCTTGAACACGAGATCGTCCGAGTTCATACGGCCGTTTTTGAAGATGAAATGCCCCTGGAGGCTCTTGATGATGCCGCTCGACAACTGGGACGAGTCGATGGCATTGAAGATCTGCGCCGCGACCGGCGGCGCCTTGTAACTGCCCGATGCCATGGTCATCGTCGAGTTGCCGTCGAGCGAGTTGAGACCGACGGTCGTCCCGGTGGCGATGAAGCTCATGTCGAGACCGCCCTGGAGCACATTCTTCATCGATGTGTTCGTGGACAGGAACTCCTGCGTCTGGAGCGACTTCACCCGGGTATCGAAGCCGAACCGGATCGGCGTTTCCCGGACGAAGACCTTTCCGGATGCGGTCATCTCGCCGCTGAACAGATTCGCCCGGGCGCCGCTGATCGCGAGAATCCCGTCGGTGAAACGGAACGGCGCCGTCAGATCCGTGAACGGGAACCTGAAGGTGGAGCCGCCCTTGGACACGGGGGCCTCGAACACGCCTGACGGCAGTTTCGCCGCGCCGTCCACCACAATCTTGGCGATCGGGCCGGAGATCTTTCCCGCGCCCGTCCCGGAGCCCTGGGCCCGGTATCCGGTCCCAGCGAGGAAGAACTCACCGATATCAGTCAGGTCCAGCGGCTGGATATCGTATTGAAACGCCATCTTGAAGCCGGACCAGCTCTCCATGCGGCCGACAAGTCTGACCGTCGAGCTTCCCCAGCCCATCTGCAGGCCCTCGGTCGTGAGGCCGCGCTGATCGAATCTGATCGGCCCGACGATCCTCCTGATCGGCCGCAGGACAGCCGGATGCGTCAGCCCCGCGCCCGCGAGGACGGCATTGCCGGAGAACTCGGGCTGATCCGCCGAACCTTTGACCACGATGTCGAGATCGGCACGCCCGTTGAACCCGAGGTCTGACGGAAAATCGGGTACGTTGCTGGCAATCAGGCTTCTGATCTCACCGAGGTCGGCGTTGTGAAGCGTTCCGGAAGCGGCCACCCGCGGCTTTTCGAGGTAATCCGCCAGGGAGCCGGCAATCGAGAGTTTGCCGCCGAAGAGATTCGCGGCGAGCCTGTCTATGCTGATTTTGTCCGGGTCGATCGCCGCAACCCCGGATACGCCGGTCACATTCACCCCCCGAGCTGCAATCGAGAAGTCCACGTTCTTCAGCTCGAGCTTTCCGGCCGGCCGGGGCTTTTTCAGGCTGCCGCCGATCGTTGCGTCGACGACGGCCATTCCCGAGAGACGAGCCTGTTTTTTGAAGAGGGCGTTCTCGATCGGAAGCGCCTCTTTCAACGCCGCCAGGTCGACCGTGGCGTTGGCCTTTAGGTCGAACGACGGATCGGCCGCGTTTTTGACCGCCCCCTGCAGGGTCGCTGTCATGCCGAGAGCGCTGCCTTTGCACTCCCGGACCGCGATCGTTCCGCTTTTCGCGTTGACGCGCGTCAGCGTCAGCTTGAGAGCATCGAGCTTGACCGGCGCCATTCCCGGAGCGGGGACGGCCCGGATATTTCCGCCTTCGAGTTCACCCGTGAGCGTCGGACCGTTCGCATCGATCTCGACGATTCCGGTGAACGCGGCCGTACCTTCAGGTTTCGCCCGCAGTACCGTCTCGGGGACGAACTTTTTCAGGTCGCCCGTCAGCACGGACATGTCGAGACGGACGGAAAGGTCGCCGCGACCGGTCATTTTGGCGATGTCCACCTTGCCGCCGTCGGATTTCACGGTGATGCCGCGGATCTCCGCCGCCAGTTTCTCCCACTCGACCCGGCCTTCATCGTATTTCACGCCGCCCTGCGCGAGCCTGAGAGGCGCCGGCAGCATCGCATGCCGCACGACAAGCCCCTGAGGCTTCGCCCATGCGGAAACGTCACGCATCTCGCCGCCGACGATGCCGAACCGGACTTCGCCGCCCAGGCGGCCCTCGTCTATCTTCACATCAGGCATCGGGGGCAGGTATTTCCCGGCAAGCTCCATCAGCCGCTTCACCGGCAGAGGCTCGAGAGCGACCGTTGCGGAGCCCTGGAGGGGCGACAGCGAAGCCGCCTCGAACTCACCCTTCACATCGATATCCGGCGTGCATTTGAGCGACACATTCCGCACCGACAGTCTGCCGGAGCTTGTCAGCACGACATCGGCCAGAAGACTCGCCACGCCGAGTCCGGCGGGCAGTTCGACAGAAGAAGGAAGGAGCGGCCGCAGAGTTCCAATCTCGATCCCTTCGATATGGACCTGCGCCTGGAGTTTTTCCGGAGGCTGGAGTTCGCCCTTGATCGCGATATTTCCCACCCCTTCCACCGTGATCTTGGTGTCGATCGGAAGCGCGGTTCCGGAGAGCGATTTCTTCAACGCCAGGTGCGGCATCACGGCCGCGAACGTTTTCCGGCTCCCGAGATCGTCGAGCGAGCATCGAACCTGCTCGATCTCGAGCTGCCGCAACGGAAGGGCGCGAACATCGAGGTCGATTCCGGCGCCGGGTTCGGCTGGCGTTGCCCCCGGTGCCGCGGCCATGCCGGGCGGCAGCACAATGGAACCGTCAGCGGCGCGCGACAGCTTCGCCGAAACGGAGGAGACGAACACGCTTTCTAGCATCACCCTTCCCGACAGAAGCTCGAAGAAATCCGGCGTCGCGGCGGCCAGGCCGATCTCGACAAGAGGCTGGGCTGCCGAGGCGGGGTCACCGATGCGCATGCCGGTCATGGTGATCGTCGGCCACCTGAGGCTGACCTCGCCGACGCTCACGGGAAGACCGAGAGCCTGTCCGGCACTCGTCTCGACCTGTTTCTTCAGGGCTGCCGGGTCGAGATACGTGATGTATGCGTAATACGCGGCCCCGACGAAAAGCAGCACGATGAGTCCGACGGCCGCAAGGAAGATACCGATCAGTCTCGCCCGGCTCGAACGCGGTTTGTCGTCGCTTTCGCGGGCGGCTGCCTCGGAAATTGCCTCGGGGGTGTTCATAGTCATAATCTGCCTCCGTTCGGGTTGCAAAGGTCAGGCATGGATTTGCGCGGCCAGAATGATACGCCAGTTCGCGCTCCGTGACCAGAGGGTAACCGGCGCACTTCGGGAATCCTGTCGCAAAGCCGAATATAGAACATGGTGAAGAATCCGTTCATCCGAACATTCATGCGCGAAACACAACCGACAACCGGCCGACGATCCTCTCGATCCTGGCACCATCGCCTGACGGCGCTTTTTG
>JAKJFL010000793.1:0-1633 GCA_022704935.1 Candidatus Rifleibacteriota bacterium | reverse complement strand
GAGCCGCAGGCGATCATGATGGCCGTGGGCTTCTCGGCCGCGGTCGGCGTCTTCTTCGGCTTCTATCCGGCGCGCAAGGCCTCGAAGCTCGATCCCATCGACGCGCTCAGATACGAGTAGCCTTGGCACCCGGTCTTGCGGGCGCGGAGGACGACCTCGGTGCCCGCCCGTCCCGGGCCTGGCAATCGTTAACGCCCGCCTCCGCCGGATTGCGGGCGTATCGGCCCTCGGGCACAATTGCGCCAAAGATGCAGAATTTCGGGAGGACGACTTCCATGGACGCGCCCGCGCCCGACTATCCGTGGCTCAAGAGCTATCCCGCCAGCATCAAATGGGATCAGACCTTCGAACCGAGGCCGCTCTACTACAACCTCGATCAGGCCGTCGAGCGATTCGCCGACCGGCCCGCGCTCGATTTCCTCGACAAGAAGTACACCTACGACGAGCTCGGCAAGCTCGTCGCGCGCGCGGCCAAGGGCCTGCAGAAGATCGGCGTGAAAAAAGGCACGAAGGTCGGCCTGTTCCTGCCGAACACGCCGCATTTCGTGATCTGCTACTACGCGGTGCTCAAGGCCGGCGGAACGGTCGTGAACTTCTCGCCGCTCTATTCCGAACCCGAGATCAGGCACCAGATCGAGGATTCCGACACCGACGTGATGGTGACGCTCGGACTCCAGGTGCTCTACCCCAAGATCAAGGCCATGCTGGGGACGAGCCGGCTCAAGAAGATCGTCGTCGGCGGCATCCAGGACGCGCTGCCGTTCCCGAAAAACCTGCTCTATCCGGTCGTGAAGAAGAAGGACCTGGCGCCGGTCGCGTGGGACGACCGCCATGTGCGCTTCAAGGACCTGCTCAAGAACGACGGCGCCTACGAGCCCGTCGCGATCGATCCCAAGGAAGACATCGCAGTGCTGCAATACACCGGCGGTACCACCGGCTCGCCCAAGGGCGCCATGCTCACACATTACAACCTCTGGGCCAACACCGAGCAGGCGCGCGCCTGGTTTCCGACCGCGAACGAAGGCCACGAGCGGATGATGGGCGTGCTGCCGTTCTTCCACGTGTTCGCGATGACCTCGGTGATGAACTGCGCGATCCGCATCGGCGCCGAAATCATCATGCTGCCCCGCTTCGAGCTCGAGGCGGTGATGCAGATCATCCCGAAGAAGCGCCCCACGATCTTCCACGGCGTGCCGACGATGTATGTGGCGATCTCCGGCCACAAGAACGCCGGCACGACCGACATGACCTCGATCCAGGGCTGCATCTCGGGCGGCGCGCCGCTGCCCGTGGAGGTGAAGCAGAAATTCGAGAAGGCGACCGGCGGCACCCTGGTAGAAGGCTACGGCCTCACCGAAAGCTCGCCGATCGCCTGCTGCAACCCGATCGAAGGCACGAACAAGGCCGGCTCGATCGGCCTGCCCGTGCCGGCCACGAGGATCGTCATTACCGACCGCGAGGATCCGCACAAGGTTCTGCCCTACGGAGAGCGCGGCGAGCTGTGCATCGAAGGCCCGCAGGTGATGAAGGGTTACTGGAAGAACCCCGAGGCCACGGCCAAGACCCTGATGGACGGGCGCCTCCACACCGGCGACGTGGCGCTGATCGACAAGGACGGCTACGTGTTCATCGT
>JAKJFL010000116.1:0-8103 GCA_022704935.1 Candidatus Rifleibacteriota bacterium | reverse complement strand
CCCCACCCGGCCGAGCGGGCTGTCGCCGCGGCCCGAGAGATGATGACCGCCCAGGAGACGATGAACGGCGAACGCGCCGGTGCCGGCTTCGCTCCCCTTCGCACCGACATCGGTATCCATTTCGGCCCCGCCATTTCCGGGAAAGTCGGTTCGCGAGAAGGGCGCATCGATTACACCGTCATCGGCGATTCGGTGAATACCGCCGCCCGTCTCTGCACGGCCGCCGCCCGCCGCCCCGGCCCATCGATCATCATCTCCGAGGCCGTAGCCGAGCGCCTGGAGTCGGAAATCCCCCTCGATTCCCTGGAACCTATCGCCCTGAAAGGGAAGACGGAACCCCTCAGGCTCTTCTCCGTCCTCCGCCCCTGAACGCCGCCGCACCGGGCGTTTCGAAGAGGAGTGAAAAACCTAGGTCTTTTCAATCGGCAAGATGATATTTGCTGAAAATATAATTAGGAGGATATTGTGAAAAATATTCTTATTGGTATTGTGGTGTGCCTTTCTGCGATACTGCATGCTCTTCCGTTGGCTGGAAAAGACATACTTGTCGGAGGGTAGATAATCGACCAGGAGACTGCAAGTTTTTTCCTGATCGAGGCGATTTTCAAAGGGGACAAGGCTGTCTGCAACCGCCTGTTCAAGGCCGGATTGAGTCCCAATGAGTGCCTTGACCGCTTCCCCGTCGGTTCGAGCCCGAGGGAGCAGTTCGGTATGGTGGGGCATGGCATTGGATCGCCGACCCCACTCATCGCCGCGACGATATATCGGGATGAGGAAATGATCCGGTTTCTCATAGAACAAGGAGCCGATCCCAACCAGGCGGTGAAAGATCATTTGAACAGGGGAACCTGGACGCCGCTGAAAACCGCCTGTGTCGTGAACAGCACGAGTTGCTTCCGTCTGTTGGTCGAAAAAGGCGCCGATCCACGATGGAAAGAGCCTGTTACGGGGCGGAATCTTGCCCATTATGCCCTCGCCATGCGCGCCGACCAGGAAAACTCTGCAGACGACACTGAATCGTGGGCGGTTTTTCTTCAGAGGTATGCCGTTTCTTCCGACGAAAAGGATGCCGAAGGGCGTTCGGCAAGAGATTATCTGACCATCCTTCGAGAAGAGCGAACCAAGCCGATGAATCTTCGGGGAAGTTCGGACGCTGAACGGTGTGGCCAGGTGAGGAGCATCCTCATGGGCGCCCTTGAAATGGCACAGATCGATTCGCCGGAAAACGTCGCATCGATGAAGACGATCGAGCTTGGGCCTGACGCGCCGCTGGTGAAAGCCGAATATATACGGGCGAACATGCTCGCGCCAACCCCCCAGTGCGTCTACCGTGCCGTGAAAAACTCCGCCGGAGAAATCGAAGTTCGCTGCGACGTGCATAAATAATATTGATTATAGATCAATATATGTTCTGAACGAAGCCGCCCCTCCATCTCAAGGGTGTTCGTCCTCTTTTCGGCATCCGACGATCCTATTCACCTGGACCCGCTCCTCGATCTCCGGTTCGATGCAGTAGGCGGCATGCTCGCCCAGCATCGCGAAAGAACGAAAACGCGAAAATGGCTTTTGTTATACAGATATGAGTATATAATCCGTGCGGATCACGATCCGCACGGATGCGCTCTTCTCTGATTCATGCACTCTTCTTTTCGGTAAGGGTGCGATCCAGGATGGTCAGCGCCTCGCTGAAGTCGTAGGCTCGAATGGCCTCGGCCAAGGCGGAAAAATGCCCGGGGAACGCCATTTTAAACAGTTCGGCATGTTCATCGAACAGTCTGACGGCATCGGCATCCGCTTCCTGCAGAAGTTTTCGCAGCTGGCCATATACCGGGGTCAGAGAGGCCTCGTCAGGGCAATTTGTCGCTCTTTCCGACGTCTTTGCCGGAATCTCTCCGAGTTTTTCCAGCTCCTTTTTCACGCGTGACAGCTCATTGACCGTCTGATCGAGCAGGTGTTCCATCGCGGCTGGTTCGGCTCCGGTCTGACAGGCCTGCTCCAGCCTGGCAGCCCAGCCCTGAAGATCGGTTGCACCGATATTGCCGGCGGTCGCTTTCAGCGTGTGGGCACACCTGGTCGCCGCGGTCCGATCGTCCGAGATCTGAGAGGCTGCGAAATCGGCCCGGAAATCCTTCAGCTCATGACAAAACCTGATCGCCAGACGCCGATAGAGATCGACATCGCCCATCATGGCGGCAAGAGCGCGCTGAACATCGATTCCAGAAAGAGTGGGCAATACATTGGCGGATTCGGAACGGGTGGAAATCCGGGCTGGTTTTTCAGATGTCGCCTTTGGTTTGATCCATCGGGCCATGGTGGAGAACATCTGCTGCAACGTCAGTGGTTTCGCGATATGATCGTTCATTCCTGCGGCCAGGACCTTCTCCCGATCGCCAACCATTGCGCTGGCTGTCATGGCGATGATGGGAATATCCGCGAAAGCGGAGTTCTGTCTGATTTCCCGGGTCGCTTCGTAGCCGTCCATCACCGGCATCTGGCAGTCCATCAGAATGCCGTCGAACCGCTTGTCTTGCGCCAGGATCCCGAGCGCTTCCCGGCCGTCGGCGGCCAGAACGGTCTCGATGCCGGCTTTCAGAAGCAGTTCCCGGGCCAGTTCCTGATTCATCGCGTTGTCTTCCACCAGCAGAACCCTGGCTCCGGCGAGTTTTTCCATATGAAGAGAGATATTTCCAGCCCTGTCTTTGGGCCTGATGTCGATCGGCAGGCTCTTTCCCAGCACTTCCCCGATGGCGTTGAGCAGAGTCGAGGGTGTGACGGGCTTGGAAAGAATCCTGGGGGCGGCTACCCCGAAATGAACGGCATCATTGAGCACCTCTTCCCGGCTGTAGGCGGTTACCATGATCATGACTGGAACTTTTGCGTGCTGATCCTGCTCGATATGCCGGATGCACTCGATGCCGCTCATTTCGGGGAGCTTCCAGTCCATGAGGATGATATCGAAGGGCCGACCTTGCCGCGAGGCGGATTCGGTCAATTTCAGGGCCTGGGGGCCATCGGCAGCCATTTCGACGTCCAGGTGAAAGCCCTGGGCGATATGCGCCAGAATTTCCCGGGCACTGGTATTGTCGTCCACCACGAGCAGACGCCGGCCATCCAGCTCCTCTGCAGGGAAAGCGCACCGTCGCTGCGGGATTGCCTGCAGACCGAATCGTGCCGTGAAGTGGAAGGTCGATCCCTTCCCCGGCTCGCTTTCCAGCCAGATCTTTCCGCCCATCATTTCGACGAAATGCTTGGATATGGCCAGGCCGAGCCCCGATCCACCGTATTTCCGGGTCGTGGATGCGTCGGCCTGGCTGAACGACTGGAACAGCTTTTTCTGCTGCTCGGCGGTCATTCCGATACCTGTATCACGAACCCAGAAATGCATTTCAACGGCATGCTCATCCTGCGAGAGTGGCTCGACGCCGATGATGATTTCCCCCCGTTCGGTGAACTTGACGGCGTTGTTTCCCAGGTTGCTGATGACCTGCCCGATCCGCAGAGGGTCACCCACCAGGGCGGTGGGCAGGTCCGGGGGGGCGCTGAAGAGCAGCTCGAGCCCTTTTTCTTCGGCTTTCAGGGCGATCAGGCTGGCGACGTTATCCAGCACGTCATCGAGCCAGAAATTCGCCGTCTCCATGGCCAGTTTCCCGGCTTCGATCTTGGAGAAATCGAGGATGTCGTTGATGATACCGAGCAGATTTTCTGCGGCGCGGTGGACTTTTTCGATGTAATTCCGTTGCCGGGCATCGAGGCTGGTCATCAGCGCGAGCTGAGACATGCCGAGAATGGCGTTCATGGGGGTTCGAATCTCGTGCGACATGTTCGCCAGGAAGTCGGATTTCGCCTGGGTGGCTGATTCGGCGCGCTCCTTGGCCTCTGACAGCTCGAGAGTCCGTTCCGCGACGTGTTGTTCGAGAAGCCTGTTGTTCTCCAGGAGCTTTGTATTCTGGGCCTCGATGGTATCCAGCATTCCGTTGAAGGACTGGACCAGGATGCCGAGTTCATCGTTGCTTGTCTGAATGGCCCGCACGGAATAGTCTTTCTGGATGGAAACATGTTCCGCGATTTTGGTGAGATCGAAAATGGGATTGGAAACGAAACCCTGGATCCTGGAAGACAGGAGATATACGACGAGCATGGTGAAAATGACCAGGAGGATCGCTGACAGAAAATGCCGTTTCATGAGGAGGTTGAGCTGATCGAGGCTGACCCGGATAAATACCGTGCCCAATATTTTGCCATCCAGCAAAATCGGCTCGAAAAGAAGCAGCTCGTTGGGACCGAAATCACTGCAGCTCTCTTTCCGAAAAGGAGGAAATGAAACGGCTTCGTTATTCCTCGCCGAATAGGAAGCAATCACCGAACCGTTTTTGTCGTAGATGCATGCCGAGGAAATAGCTTCCTTCACACGCAGCGCGGCCAGATTTTCTTCCGCAAGATTCGCGTCGTCGAATGAAAGTGCGGCGGTGCTTCTCTCCGCAATGAGTTTTCCCAGGACCGTCATGTCTTGCAGCAGGGTTTGACGGGTATAGTTTTTCTCCCATGCGAAAAACGCGAAACTGATAAAAACGAGGCTGACGATGCTCGGTATCATGGAAATCAAAATCAGTTTTCTTCTGATGGACAGATTTCTCATCATTGCGCGTGTCTCAGTCGTGTCATTTATTGAATAATGCGTGCTATTTCCAGCAGCCGGGCGTCGATTTTGAATCCGAGTTCCCGGGCCATCCGCAGATTGATTTCAAGTTTGATCCTTCCGCGATCCTGGAAAAATCCGATGATTCCGCCACGTTTGGAAAATTGCCTGATATCACTGATTGTCAAAACTATTTTTCCCTGGTAGTTCTGCATGATCTGAGGAAGATGCTGCTCCATGGAACGGCTGATGAAGACAATGTGAGCCTCTGACGCGAGATTCACTTCATCCCGGCAGTGCTCGACACTCAGAGCCCGGCCTTCCAATGCTGATTTGGACAACTCCTCCAGGAGATCACCAACCGGGTCTTGCCCTACGACGACGATGCGGATGGGGGACGTTCTGTCTTCAGCGGTTGGACCCGGCCAGGTGATGAACTTGAGAATGTTGAAAATGTAAGCGGTTTTTACCTTGGCATCGAGATTGCCGTCGGCGAAGCATGGAGCATGAAATAACGCGATACAGATGAAAACGGCGAAAACGGCCAGAGAAAATACTCGCTTGTTCATTTTCAGAAGTTCAATTCCAGGCTTCCCGAGAAATTGAAACCGGGGTTTCCAAATTGCCAGGGCATTTCATACTTCTTGTCCGTGACATTGTTCAAGTCGATGATTCCGGTCACAGAACGGTCTGAAGTCTCGAGGATCTTTCGCTGTATCCGGATATTCAAAACCTGGTAGGACGGAAATCTAGTTCGGCCTTTTCTGGATATGCTGTCGTAGTATTCACCGACGAATTGAACATAGGGCGAAACCATCAGGTTCCCATGACTCTGTATGGTCGCGCCGAGATTGCCGACGTACCGGGGGACGAATGAGATTTCGACCCCGTCCTGATCCGGGTCGAGAGAGCTTTCAACGGCGCATTTCGTATAGGTCAGGTTGGAAAACCATTGAAATCGCTCGCTGAGCTGGTTCTCCACGTCGATCTCCAAGCCCCTGGAAATGGCTTTCCCTGCATTTTCAGACCTGGTTTGAGAGGGGGTCGTGCTGACGATGTTCTCTACGATGGCATCTTCGACCTGGTTCGAGAAGCCGCGAATGTTGAGGGAAAGGTTGTCGGAGAACCGGAAATCCACGCCAAGATCCATGCCTATACCTGTTTCCGGGTTCAACTGAAAATTGGGCAGCTGGCCATTTTTTCCGGCAACACCCGCATCTTTCGTCTGTATCGTTCCGCCGAGCTGCTTGGCGGTCGGCGTCACGAAACTCGTTCCCATATTGCCGTAGAATGCCGCTTTTGGACGGTAATTGAAGCGGGCGCCGACGCTCCAGAGCGTTTTATTCCATGATTTCGACGTTGTTTCCGGGACGATGCCGCTCAAAAGATCATAAGAATGATCTTCCTTGTTGTGCCGGCCTCCTGCCCTGAAAACCCATTTGCCGGCGATGTATTTTTCCTGGAGAAAGAAACCGGTCGAATCCGCATGCACACTCGATCCGAAGGTTTTTGTCCCGGCCGTTTGCGCGTACGTTTTATACTTCGCGGTTTGTGAATCGGCACCGAAGGTTAAAAGACCGTGCTCATGATGTTTCAGGTTGAAGGTCAGATCCGACGGATGAATGGACTGTTCGACCCCGTCTTTCTCGCGCAGGCTGAGATCGACAGGAACCGCGCCGGGATTGAACTTGTCCTCTCCCCATTCGCGGTCATTATCGCGATAACCGGTTTTGAACCGAAGATTGAGGGCGCCTGACAGCTGGTTGCTGTAATCTATATTCACGGTATGATACGCGTTGTCGAAGTCGCGGTTTGGACGCCCGAAATCGCCTTCATGCCGGGTTTGATGCAAAAACACCGACAGCTTGTGGTCTTCCTCGCCGAATTGATAGCTCAGCTTGGCATACCCCCTGGTTCTCTGGTAGCCTGGATTATCGAGCATATTCAGCCAGGAACCCGTGGTGCCGTAATTCGTATAGTCGGAAGTTTCTTTGTTCATTCCAAAAAAGTAATGGAGTTTTCCCCGGCGGTTCTGGTGATACAGGCGGTTCTGGAATGTTTTGTACGTCCCGCCGCCGATCGAAAGGCGGGTGAGGGGGCGTTCGATCCGGTCCTTCAGGATGAAATTGGTGATGCCTGCCAGGGGCGTTTCATTGCCCGCGAAGTCCATGGTCAGATAGTTGGAATACATCACGGAAGCAGGGCCCTTGTGAAGCTCGATGCGCTCGAAAGCCCACGGATCGAGGCTCATTCCGTCGACGAAAGAATCGATGCCGAGGCCGTCGAGCAGGTATCCGTTGTATTTGGGGCCCAGACCGCCGAAAGACCCCCAGTTGGCGTCGTTGCGGGAAAGAGGGTTCACGAACTGGCCGGAAGAATATCGAATAGTCTCTGCGATATTTCCGGTGTCGGCAGGAACCCGGGATATGCTTTCCGCGCTGAACGTTTCCAGCTTTTGCGTGACGGTTTCCCTGGATTGGGGAATTTTGGATTCCGTGACGACGAGATCCTGTAATTTTTCGAGGCTCATGCTCGAGACGAAAGCCTGGATGGGAAGATCCTTCACACTCCCGGTTCCAGTTGTTCCCGGGAAGCCGGTCTCATCGGCACTGCTTTTTTCGCCGGCCAGCACGTGCGAGGAATGCAAAAAAACTCCGGTACAAACGATGATCAGGAATTTCCACCACGGGAATTGACGGGAAAAGTCTCTCACGTCGATCGATCCTTTTTTTCATCGGCGACATCTCTATCGGTCGCCTTGAATTTGCTCCATTATACCGCGGTCTCGATCGATTTCACAATTTCTGATGCGCACCGGTACCGGAAACCGTGGTTTTCTTGCATGACCGCGAGAGGGGAGATACAATGGGACGGCTCGTTCATCAGAAGAAGAAGACCGGCCTCGAAGCCGTGTCAGGAGATGACTCTGCGCGATGGAAGAAAATAACGCGATATCCGGGTTCCCGGCAGGTATCGATGGCGTGTACATGGGAAAGGACGAGAAACAATGTGTTCTGGTCGTCGATGATGCCCCCGACAATATCGACATTCTCTGCAACCTTCTCCGGAAGGATTATCAGGTAAAAGTGGCCACCAGGAGCCGCAGGGGAATCGAGCTCGCCAAGAGCAAGCCTCACCCAGATCTTATTCTTCTCGATATAATGATGCCGGAAATGGACGGCTATGAGATGTGCCGGATCCTGAAAGCGGACCCCGAGACCGCGCATATTCCCGTGATCTTCGTCACCGGGAAGAACGATGCCGCAAATGAACTCAAGGGCTTCGAACTGGGGGCCATGGACTACATCACGAAGCCATTCCACCCGGGTGTCGTGAAAGCCAGGGTCTATACCCATCTCCTCCTGCAAAAGGAACAGAACAAGGTCGAGAGGCTTCTCGAGAATATCCTGCCGCGCAAAGTCATCCAGGACATCAAGGACCATGGATGCTGCACTCCCGAACTTTTC
>JAKJFL010000115.1:0-8108 GCA_022704935.1 Candidatus Rifleibacteriota bacterium | reverse complement strand
TGCCAACTGATAACTTCCACAGCGAGGAGAAACGAGTATGAGTCCACATCGGGAACCGATCAAGCAGATCGTCAAACGGAACGGCCTTGTCGTGCCGTTCGACAAGGATAAAATCGTTAATGCGATATTTCAGGCAGCGACGGAGGTCGGCGGAGAGGACCGCCGTCTGGCCGAGATCCTCGCCGAGAAGATCGTCCATCAGCTCGAACTGACGAAGCAGCCGCCGGCGCTCGCCAGCGTCGAGGAAGTGCAGGATCTGATCGAGAAGGAGTTGATCGAAGAAGGGCATGCGAAGACGGCAAAGGCGTTCATCCTGTACCGGTATGAGCACGCGAAGCTTCGCCAGGGCCGCGAGCAGTATACGGCCACCTCGGGGAATATCCCTTACAAGAAGATCTGGCAGGTGCTCACCTGGGCGATCGATCACGACTGCTTCAGCATCGACCGCATCAACCAGCGGATCGCAAACGGTACGTATCCCCAGCTCGTTCAGGAAGTGACCGAGAAATACGAGGCCGACCTCAAGGCTGCCGTCGACAAGATTATCGCCCGCAAGGACCAGGTCCGCATCGTGATCATTGCGGGGCCGTCGAGTTCCGGCAAGACGACCACGACGATCAAGATGGGGGAGTTCCTGTCCCAGCACGGTTTCGAACTGGTCGCGATGAATCTCGACAACTACTTCTTCGACCTTTCACACCATCCCCGCGACGAATTCGGCGACTACGACTTCGAAACGCCCCAGGCGCTCGATCTCGAGTTGATCAACCGCCACCTGGCCGAGTTGATGGATGGCAAGACCATCCAGATGCCGCGATACAACTTCAAGACCGGAAAGCGCGAAGAGGAAACCGATCCGCTGAAGCTCGAGAAAAACCAGATCCTCCTGCTCGACAGCCTGCATGGCCTCTACGGCCCCATGACCGACAGCGTGCCGGCCGAAAAAAAGTTCAAGCTGTATATCGAAACCCTGTGCCAGATCAAGAACAAGGACGGCGAGTTCCTGCGCTGGACGGACATCCGGCTTCTGCGCCGCATGGTCCGCGATTCATGGCACCGCAGCTACGGCCCGAAACAGACCCTCGAACACTGGCATTACGTTCGCCGGTCCGAAATCCAGCACATCATTCCCTTCCTGGGAACGGTCGACCACGTCATCGATGGCTCGCTGGCCTACGAACTGCCGGTCTACAAGAAGCATCTCTTCAAGTGGTTTCCGGAGTTCCTCGAGGCATACCGCAACGAGCCCAAACGACAGGATGCCTACATCCGGGCCAAACGCGTTCACGACCTTCTCGAATCGATCACGGTCTGGGAAGACGAGTCCGTCATTCCCAAGAACGCTCTCATCCGCGAATACATTGGCGGTAGTTGCTATAAATATTGACGGGTAAATAAAAAGAACATCGTAGGGGCGCATCGCGATGCGCCCCTACGTGCATTTTACGAAGCCAAAACGCTGATCAGTAATTTGCGTGTGCGGGGACCGTCGAATTCACACAGGTAGATGCCCTGCCAGGTGCCGAGGACGAGGTCTCCGTCTTTCACGATGAAGGGGTGGCATGACCCGAACAGGCTCGATTTCAGATGAGCGTGGCTGTTCCCCTCCGCATGCCGGTCGGAATGGTCGTCGGTCGGGATGATTCGCTCGATGCGCCTGAGAATGTCGTTCACGACATCGGGATCGGCGTTCTCGTTGATGGTCAGCGCTGCGGTGGTGTGCGGCACCGAGACCAGGATGTGTGCCTCTTTCAGACCGGATTTTCTCACCGCGTTGCGAACAAGCTCGGTGACGTCGACGAGCGTTTGCGGATGCTGCGTTTTTACGGTTTCTTCGATCAACATGTCTCTCTCACTCCCATCATGAAAATAATATTTATAAATAAATACAATCGCCTGATGAAAACGGACGAGGTGCCGAACGCCACGCTCCTAAGCCCCAGTGTACAGAACGCATCCCTGCCCCGGCGCGAGCATGACTTCGGCGGACAGATTTCGGCCGTCGCCCTCCCTGAAATGGTCTCCGATGATCTCTCGAACGTGTTCCGAACGTCTGATGCAGGCCGGCAGCCTGAGCGGCCGGGGTTCGTCGAGATTCATGTTTGCCGCCACCAGCAGATCGCGGCCCGGCAGGCGCTTGACGTATCCCTTGATGCCGGCGGGAGAGCGTTTCCAGTTTCCGAAAGGGATCAGAACGCCGTCGCAATTGAACAGCGGATCGCCGGCACGCACACGCAGAAGCTGCTTCATGAACCCAGGGAAATCCGTTCGAATTCCCCGTGTCCACTCGTCAGGGCCGGTTTTCAGCACGTTGATTCGTTCGAGAAGCGCATGTTCGCTGCCAGCCGTGAACATCAGATCGGCTGACATGAAGCAGGTCAGCAGAAAATCGAGTTTCATGAGGGAAACGACCTTCCGGCGGAGGTCATCCGAAACCTGGGACAGACTGCGAACGCCATTCCTATCGACGATCTCTCGGTGCAGGGCTTTGTCGTTCGTGATCTCGCCGTATCTGTCCGCATCTGCCAGCGCGAGTGCCTTCATGGCAGGCATCAGGACGTCGTGACTCGACCAGATGGCGCAACTCGGTTTGCGTCCCGATCTCTTGTGGAAGCGATATATATCAGATGGAATATACCTTCCTCCGTCATACCAATACATGTTGTTGAAATACCGCTCGGCGCCTGCCGCAAGGCCGGAATCGGCGAGGTCGATCAGCCGCGCCATTCCCAGGTTTTCCGCGACGAACCACACGTGCGGGAACCTGTGCTTCGTTTCGCCGACGATCGAGGCCAGCCCGTTCCGATCGAGGCCCCATGCCGCATCGATGCGAATCGCATTGACGTTCATGCTGCCGACATGAGGAACGATGATCTTGTCGAGCCAGTATCTGATCAATTCCGGGTTGCCGTTTTCGAGAATGTAGGCTCCCCAGTTGATGCGCACGCGATTGCCGTCGGCATCGACGTCGTCAGCCCCAGCTTCGATGCCGCCGGTTTCGTGCTGTTTGAACCAGTGCTTCTTCAGGTGCTCTGCCTGCCGGTCCGCATGATTGAATGGAATATCGATCATGCGGTCCATCCCGAGATCCCGCACGGCGACCATGAATGAGGTGAAACGTTGCCACGTTCCGAACAGCTCGCAGGGGCGTTCGTAATCCTTTACGACATACTCGGAGAAGCTCGGAAGGAAATGCGGCAGCAGCAGCATGACATTTGCCCCGAGATCGCGTGCGCTCCTCAGATACTCGAACATCGAATCGGTATCGGCGAAATACCGATGGGGGAGGTCGACGTAGATTTTGCCGCACCTGTCAGCCGGAAGCCGGTCGAATGACCGGCTTCCGTTGCCGGTGAAAAAGGTTGCCAGGGTGGGGGCTGTCATCAGTTGAAGTTGGTCGCCCTGTTCAGGGTCAGGAGCACGGCAAGCTGGCTCCGCGCGATTTTCTCCATGAGCGTCGGTTCCAGATTCGCGACGATATCCGTGGTCTTGTGGTAATACTTCGACATCTCCGGATACCCTTCGATCGTCAGAATTGCCGAGGCCCCGATATTCCAGAACGAGGAATGGTCGGAATACCAGATGTTCGAGTCGTACAGCGTCTTGCTCTTGAGCCCTGTGTAGGTGAGGGCGGTATCCTTGAACACGTCGATCAGCCAGTTGCTGCGCGTATTGCCGATGACGGCGACCTCGTTGTCGTCCCTGTCGGCGATCATGTCCATGTTCAGGACGGCCTTGATCTGAACACCGGTCTGCGCGGCGAGAGCCTTCGCGACAGCCTTGCTTCCGACCAGGCCGACTTCCTCGGCGTTCATTTCGGCATAGATCACTGTGTAGGGAAGCGGCAGCCTGCCTGCGACCCGCGCAACGTGAAGAACTCCGGCCGCACCGCTTCCGTTGTCATCAGCGCCAGGAGCAGTCGTATAATTGTAACTCGAAACGGTGGAGTCCATGTGACCGCACACGACGATGACGGTGTTGGGATCGACAGTGCCCTTTTGGACAGCGACGACATTCATCAGCTTTTTCGAACTGTAGGTGAATTCAGGCGTGGTGACCTCGAGGCCGCCGATGGCGTTGAACTGCTCGGCGAGCCACTTGACCGCCTCGGCATTTCCAGGCTGGCTGACCTGACGGCTCTTGAAATTCTGAAGGGTTTCAACGGTTGCCGTCATGTCCGAAGCCGTTATCGATACGAGTTGGTCGGCGATGGCCGGATCGAACTTCGCCGCCTTGAGGGGCGAAGGCCATGCCGGAACGCGCTGGCGGACCAGGGTTTCGTCGAGCGTGCTGTAGCGGAGCTCGAGCCCGATGAGCTTTTCCTCGTCTTCGGGACGTATTCTGATGACGAAAGAATTCTTGTGTGAATACAACGGTTCGAACATATCTCGCAATGCCGCTTCCTGGGCCGGTGTTTCGACCCAGACAAGCTTCCAGGACTCGGACGTGTCGTCGAGACGTTTCTTGTCGAGGATCGAATACTGGATTTTTGCCTGGCGGAATCGTTCGAGCCGGACAAAATTCACATGCGTCAGGTACCCTTCCTGAGAAGAGTAATAAAATTTGCCGGCCGTCCGGAGAATCTGATCTTCGCTGAGGCGCGACGGGGGAAGTTTCGCGAGAATCAGATACCCGATCTGATCGACGCGCTTTTCCTCGCGGATATTCCTGATGAACTCGTCGAACTCGGATTTGGCATCACCGCTCAGGGCAAACGCCGGTACCGTGATGGAGGCCAGGGAAAACAGGATGCAGAGAAGAAAAATACGTCGCATTCTCGATACTCCTTCATGGACGATATTGACTATCATTGTAACGCAACGCGGGCTTTCCGGCCAGGAAAAAACAAACGCGGGTGCGGCCCTGTCCGGCTGCACCCGCGTTTGTTTTGTTCTTCAGTGGTGAATTCGCCTGTACAGAAGAGCCGTAGCGAGGTCGGTTTTCTGCACCTCGCTGGCGAACTCGGCGGGAATCGTAAGTTTCTTTCCCTTCAGATGCTCGCTGATCTCAGCCGCATCCTGTGCGATGAGGGCGTCGGCCAGGACGGTGGCTTCATTGTCGATCATCTCGAAGAACCCGCCGGTCACGCCGAAGAACAGATCCTCGCCGTCGGCCGTGATCACGTGAATGACGCCCACTTTCATGCTGACGAGCAAGGGCTCCCGGTCCTTACGCACGCCGATGTATCCCGCCATTCCGGGCACGGAGATCCCACTGGCGGTGAATTCCAGCAGCTTTTTCGAGGGGGCGACGATGACGAGATGGAAATCTGACATCATGCTTCTCCGGATGCCCGAAGCTGCTCGGCTTTCGCCTCGACTTCGCTGATATTTCCAACCATATAGAATGCCTGCTCGGGATACTCGTCGTATTTGCCGTCGATGATCGCCTTGAAGCTGGCCACGGTTTCCTGCAGGGGAACGTATTTGCCCTTGTAGCCCGTGAACTGTTCCGCGACGTGGAACGGCTGGGACAGGAATTTCTGGATTCTGCGGGCGCGGTTGACGATCAGCCGGTCTTCTTCCGACAGTTCTTCCATGCCCAGGATGGCGATGATGTCGTGCAGATCCTCGTACCGCTGGAGAATTTCCTGTACCCTTCGTGCGGTATTGTAATGATCTTCACCCAGGATTTCCGCCGTTAGCAGACGGGAAGTCGATGTCAGCGGATCGACCGCGGGGTAGATGCCGAGCTCGACGATCTTTCTCGAAAGAACGGTTGTCGCGTCGAGGTGGGAGAAGGTCGTTGCCGGTGCCGGGTCGGTGATGTCGTCGGCGGGCACGTAAATGGCCTGGACGGAGGTGATCGATCCGCGCGTCGTCGTCGTGATGCGCTCCTGGAGAGCACCCATTTCGGTTCCGAGAGTGGGCTGGTAGCCGACGGCCGAAGGCATGCGGCCCAGCAGGGCCGAAACTTCGGAACCGGCCTGCACGAACCGGAAGATGTTGTCGATGAACAGCAGCACGTCCTGTCCTTCCCGGTCGCGGAAGTATTCCGCCATCGTCAGGGCCGAGAGCGCGACGCGCAGACGGGAGCCAGGCGGCTCGTTCATCTGGCCGAACACCAGGCATGTTTTGTCGATGACGCCCGACTGCTTCATTTCCAGATACAGGTCGTTGCCTTCACGGGTGCGCTCGCCGACGCCGCCGAACACCGAGACACCGCCGTGCTGCTTGGCGATATTGTTGATCAGCTCCATGATCAGAACCGTCTTGCCGACGCCGGCACCGCCGAACAGGCCGATCTTGCCGCCGCGGGCATACGGGATGAGCAGATCGATGACTTTGAGACCCGTCTCGAAGATCTCGGTCGTCTTGCCCTGCTGGGCGAATGTGGGCGGAGCGCGGTGGATCGGCCATCGTTCGCCGCTTTTGATCGCTTCCTTTCCGTCGAGGGTCTCGCCTAGCAGATTGAAAAGGCGACCGAGCACGTTGTGGCCGACCGGAACGCTGATCGGCGCGCCTGTGTCCTTGACGTCCTGGCCGCGGATGAGGCCTTCGGTCGGCCCCATGGCGATGGTTCGCACGACGTCGTTGCCGAGATGAATGGCGACTTCCAGCACGAGGCGCTGATTCGTCGCGGGATTGACCACTTCGAGCGCGTTGGAAATGCTGGGGAGAGAGCCGGCTTCGAATTTCACATCGACCGCGGGCCCCATGACTTGCAGGATCTGGCCTTGATTCATAAACTGCTCCTGTGTGGTCTATCCGGCGCTCAATCTGCCAGAGCGTCGACGCCGCCGATCACTTCAGAAAGTTCCTTGGTGATGGCTGCCTGGCGAATGCGGTTGTACAGAAGGGTCATGTCCGAAATCATCTCTTCGGCCCGGTCCGTCGCAGCGCCCATGGCGACCATGCGGGCACCCTGCTCGGCCGCGGATGACTCGAGAATACCGCGAAGGAACATGCCTTCTATATACCTTGGGATAAGGGAGTTGAGAATGACGTCCGGGGAAGGATCGAACTCGAAATCGATCGTCGCTCGAGAATGGTGTTCGTTCTTGCTCTGATTAAGCCTGAACTCGAAGGGAAGCATTTTCTTGACTTCGATTCGGCGCTCGAGAGCCGAAACGGAACCCGTGTAGACGAGCAGCAACTCATCGATCGCGTTGTTGTTGTAGAAACTGAGAAAGTTTTTCGCCGCGAGCCGGATCGCATCTGATTCTGGATGCGAGAGGAGTTCCGGAAAGTAATCCATGCTGATGTTGTCGGATGGCCGCCGCTTGAAGAACTCGTATCCTTTTCGGCCGACGAGGAACAGACGGCAGTTCATGTCCTTGCGTTCCCGGATGAGAGCCTGGGTCTGCTTGATGAGATCGTGATTGAAGCTGCCGCATAGTCCGCGATCACCGGTGATGAGGATGATACCGCAGTTCCGCCGGTTCTTGTGAGGCTGAAAGACGGGGTGCAGTTCCGGTTTTTCGATCGCCGAGCAGAGAGTGCAGACCATCTGCTCGAGCTTCACGAGATAGAATCGCATCCCGTTCAGTCTGTCCATGGCCCGGCGAAGCTTCGCCGTGGACATCATCTTCATGGCGCGGGTGATCTGCTGGGTGCTTTTCACACCGCCAATCTTTTTCCGAATATCCTTTTGCGTAGCCATAGGTTACGCCTCTGCCTTCGGAGTTCCGCCTTCTGCAGATGTGGTCGTGCCGAGACTCGGCAGGAACACCTGCTCGAGGAACTCCTTGATCCCGGCGTGCATCGCCGCGTCCAGCTCAGTGTCGATGGCCTTCGATTTGTGAAGCTTGAACCCGATCTCCGGATGCTTTTCCCGGATATAGGTGCAGAGCTGTTTTTTAAATTGAGTGATATATTTCTTATCGAATCCATCGAGATACCCGCGAGTCGCCGAGAAGATCGAAAGGATCTGATCCTCGACCTCGAGCGGTGCATACTGGGGCTGTTTCAGCAGTTCCACGAGGCGCTCGCCGCGTGCGAGTTGGGCCTGCGTCGCCTTGTCGAGATCCTTCGAAAACTGGGCGAAGGCGGCGAGTTCGCGATACTGGGCGAGTTCGAGCCGGAGGGGGCCTGCCACCTGTTTCATGGCCTTGATCTGGGCATTGCCGCCGACTCTCGAGACCGACAGGCCCGCGTTGATGGCGGGGC
>JAKJFL010000792.1:0-1635 GCA_022704935.1 Candidatus Rifleibacteriota bacterium | reverse complement strand
CCGGCAGCTCACCGCCCTCCGCGACCGTCGTGGCGCATGCGAACAGCGCCAGCAGAAGGGCGTTCGAGGGGAAGAATCGGGGCATCCGTGGCTCCTATTGCTGCGATGGATCCTTGACGTTGTTCCAGTCGGGTGACGTCTGGTTGTCGCCGCCGATATTCTGGAACGAATCCGGTATGCTGGACGGAAGTTCGGTGGGAATGGCCTGTTCCGAGCCCGAGCCAGTCGCGAAAGTTTCGGGAACGGCTGCGGTACTCGTCGCAAATGCGGCCGATTCAGGCAGGCTTACCGGCTGGCCGGCTCCGGGGCCGGGATTGCGTTCGACATCATACGAGTCGCCCTGTTTGTAATCTTCGGGAGGCGGAAAATCTTCCTGGCTGGTGACGGCGACATACGCCTGATGGGCAATCACCAGGAAGACTGCGAGGAGGATCAGTACCAGGCCCCATTTCCATGATTCTTTCCCTAATTCCATGGTGTCATCTCCGTGTGGGCACTCGGCCGTTACCGGCCTGAAGTCGTACGGCGCGTCGCGCCGGTGTTGTTCGATCCGAGGGTGGGGAATGTCAGCCGCAGGTCGCAGCGGACGATTCCGGACCCGTCGAGATCGAGTTTCAGGGTCTGAACTCCCCAAAGCGGGAGCTTTTTTTTCAGCATGTCGAAAAACCGGCCGAACGACGGATAGGTAGCCTTCAGCTTCATCGAAACCGGCAGAATCTCGACGCCGGGCCACTCCTCGTTCCCTTCATCCGTTTCGGCACCGACCGGCATGCCGTTCTCATCGAGCTGTGGCAGCTCGGTGGGCCGCATGGGCTCGGGCCGGACGGCGGCGTTCGGCGAATCAGCTTCTCCCTTTGCGCGGAACGGCTGATGGAGCTCGAAACCCTGGACGATGACGTCGGTCGCCGACGCGATGGCCAGCACGCCACCGAGCAGGAGGCTTTCCTCGCCCGGCTTCATGACTCGCCCGGGAGGGCCGGCCTTGAGCTGTTCCTTCACTTTTTCGGAAAGCCGTTTGACGTCTTCTTCGAGCTGCCCCTGCTCTTCCTGGAGACTCGCCAGAACCGCTGTTTCGCCCGAAATATCGGTATGGAGAGGGGCGACGAGAATCCGGTGCGCGACGAAGAGCGCCAGAAGCAGGCCGGCAAGGGTTGCCGCTGTCGAATACGCGAGTTGCTTCACGGCAGTTCTCCCTTCAGAACGAATTTCGACCTGTCGCCTGAGCTTCTGCTGAAGCTCGATTTGATGCTTCTGATCCGGGAGAGGGCGCCATTGCGGACCAGGGCCGCGGAGAATCCGGCGAGAGCCTCCGGAGTCGTGCATGTGCCGCGGATTTCAAGGAGACGGCCTCGGAGCTCTTCATTCGTTTCCTGATCCGCGGCCAGGCCGGAGCCGGTGGATCCGGGCTGTGGCTGAACTGACGGAGGCAGAAGTTCGGATTCGGCCGTGGCAGCGGTTTCACCGACTGTCGGTGCCGTTTCTTCCTCGGTTTCGTCTTGCGATCCCTCCGTCAGGCTCATGAGACGGATGCGATTGAGCATGACACCATCCGGGCGGGACTGCGAGACCCGGAACAGGAGTTCGGCGGGCGCTGGGTGGGGTGCAAGCAGGGGTTTGAGGGCCTGCCGTTCTGGC
>JAKJFL010000791.1:0-1636 GCA_022704935.1 Candidatus Rifleibacteriota bacterium | reverse complement strand
AGGTCCGGCGGTGGAACACGTTCTCGACGCCGGGCTCGCCGTTTTCCAGCGTCGCGAGAAGCCGGTCCTGCGCCCAGAGTTCGATGCGATCGGGCATGATCGATACCTGTCTCGGTGTTTTCTCGCGCACGGTCGTCACGACGACCTCGAGGGTCCCTTCACCTGCCGGTCGTATGGTCTTTCCGATCTCGACAACAGGCGCCCGAGGCGCGGGAGGCAGGACGGGAAGGGGCATCCATCCTTCCGAACCGGCGGATTCTTCCGGCCGCGCCGGCTCCGTCGCGTTCTCGCCGTCCGCCGCGGCGGGGGCCGAAGCGTCGGCTTGCCCGGTGGCCACGCCGGCAGAGCCGCTCGCCTCGTATTCGAGGCCCTCTGAGAGAAACGAGTCGATATCGACCATGGCGTCGGTATAACTCGCCGAGCCGGGTTCCTGCGCCATTGCGGAGGCAGCGCCGCACAGAGCATATATTATTGCATATAATATCATATGCTTTATGCACACAAGAAAAGGAGCTGGGTTTATGTTCAAGCCTTCAGTTCTGCCCATGTCTTTGCGACTGCCGTCTGGATGTGATCTCATGGGGCGGGTCTCGGCCGTTCTGAAATCGCCGCCGCGCCTATGCCGGGGTCTGCGAGGTCACGTTGAGCATTTCCTGTGTCGCAGGGCCGGCGATGTACAGGGTTTTCTCCGTCATCAGGTCGACTTCGACCCGCCCTTTCGCCCTGGCACCGCTGGCATCTCGGAGAATCTTGATCGTCGGCCGGAGGACGGCGCTCTGGTTGATCTTGAGAACCATACCGATCGATCCGTCGTTGAGTTTGACGAGACTGCCGTTGGGATAGAGCGAGAAGCGCTTGATGAAATGCTTGAGGATATCGGGGTCGAACTGGGTGTCGACGCCACTCATGATGATCTTGATGGCGTCGTAGGGCGTCATCGCGACGCGGTACGGCCGGTCGGTGGTGAGAGCGTCGTAAACGTCGGCAATCGCGGCAATGCGGGCGAACATCGAGATATCGTTTCCCTTGAGGGATTTGGGGTAGCCGCCGCCCTTGAATTTTTCGTGGTGCTGCAGAGCCACCATGCGCGAGCGCTCCGAGATTTCGGCGGAACGGCACAGGATCTCGTAGCCGTAGGTGGGATGCCGCTTCATCTCGGCAAACTCGGCGTCGGTCAGCTTGCCGTCCTTGTTGAGGATCGCAAGCGACACCTTCAGCTTGCCCACGTCGTGCAGGAGAGCGCCGGTGCCGAGTTCCTGCAGATCGGCTTTCGGGATCTGCATCACCTGGCCGATCAGGATCGACAGCGTCGCGACGTTGATGTTGTGCGTGAACGTGTAATCGTCGAACGACTTGATGTCGACGAGGTTGATGATCGCGTCCGGTGCCTGGATGATCTCGTTGACAAGCTCGTTCGCCACTTCCTTCGAGGCGCCGGAATCGATCGGCTGGCCGGCCCTGACACTGTTCACGACCGTCGAAACGACCTTGAACGCCATCACCTGGGTCTGCTTCGTGATCGCGACGTTTTCGCCCTCGATCATGGTTTTCATCTCGGGGAACTTCTCGAACAACAGGGCAAAGCTCTCGGCGAAGCCGACGATGTTGTCGACGTCGTTGATGTCGGTGATCTGGA
>JAKJFL010000790.1:0-1640 GCA_022704935.1 Candidatus Rifleibacteriota bacterium | reverse complement strand
CGATCAGATTCTCAACGATCTGCCGCCACATCATGATATCGCCATCCATCTCGACGCTTCGACCCTCCGGACACCGGACGTCGGCCCGGCCGCCCGTGGGCACTCTCGCGGAAATGGCGTCGCGAATAAGCTCCGCAGGCCGGAACCGCTCGGGCACGGGCTTCACTTCGCGTGAATATCCCAGAAATCTGTCCACGAGGATTTTGAGTTGTTCCAACTGTCCCTGGATCTCTCTAAATGATTCCGAATCGGCGCCTTCCGGCATGTATCTTCGCCGCAACAGCCCGAGGTGCATACCGATGGCGGAAAGCGGGTTCCGCACCTCGTGGGCAATGGCGCTTCCCATGAGCGCGAGTTCGCGCATCTTCTCCTCGTGGATGTTTCGCAACTGTGCCTCGCGCTCGACCAGACGCTCGGACAACCGACACAGCCCCTCGCGCAGACGATCGAGTTCGATGATTCCGAGATGCTCTGAAGCCGGAGGCTCGTTCCTACCGATGCGATCGAGACTCGTCACCAGCAGGCCCACCCTGCGCGAAACGCCTCCGGCAAGGAGCATGGAGGCGCCGATGCACAGAGGGACGGCCCACAACAACGCGGAAACGGCCGCCCGGCCCATCAGCCCGAACAACTCCATATACCGGAGGTCCGCCTCGATGCCAACGACGCCGCTCAGGATCCCGTCGCGGTCGAGGCGGGGAACCAGCACGATCTTGCACCGGCGCGCCACATTCAGCGTCTCCGGATCCGGGAAGAAGGCGCGGCCCTCTTCGAGCGCAAGCATTCCGTCCTCGATCAGATCATCGACATCCTCGATCGAAGGGGGGAGAAGGTCCGTATCGCCATGTATTTCCGCTGAATACGACGCGACGAACTGCGGTCTGTGATTGCGGAACTCCACCCAGTAGACGTTGTCGATCCAGGCCGCGTTTCCTCCGGCAGAGAGCAGCCGTTCGAGTTCAGCCGTCCAGTCGCCGTCGGATTGCGCGCGGATGCGGGCGTCCCATTCCGACATCAATTGCCGCGCCATCGCTTCCAGATTTCGCCCGGCCTCGCCGTCCAGGAGGGTAAACGACTGCCGGTACAGCAGGATCGCCGAGACAAGAAGAAGCGCGAGGGCCATTCCAAGCATCGTTACGAACAGACGCCCGAACAGCGATTTCGGAAGCACCGTCAGGCGCGGCATGGCGGCGTCTGACTAGAGGGTCGCTTCCACTTCTCTCCAGCCGATAAGGTCTTTCATGACGGCCATATTATATTTCGTACCATATCGAACCGTTTTGTCGACCATGTAATCGTAACTGGACTGGGAAAGGATTTCCTGCCAGTTGTAATAAGTGACCTTGATGTCGTTCGGCATTCTGCGCCGGTCGAAATAATCGGTCGAAAGGTTGCCGACCACGTGGAGGTTAATCATCTTCTGCATCTTCGACTCGGTGTCGAGTTCGAACCCGCCGGCGGCATGGAAGCAGCCTTCCCATCGCGGGCTCACGTTGACGAAGGGGTGCGTGACACCAAGCCGCGACCAGTCACTGTCGTGATGGGGCTTGTAGACGATTTTGCCGGTCGTCGGGTTCTCGGTCGAGGTATCGCGCTCCTTGTCGCGGATGGCGATGATGCCAAGCGCGGATTTGCTCCCG
>JAKJFL010000114.1:0-8150 GCA_022704935.1 Candidatus Rifleibacteriota bacterium | reverse complement strand
CGCCATCGCGGCGGCGAAGAAGCGTGGTGCCGACCTGCTGATCGTCGATACGGCGGGGCGCATGCACGTGAAGGCTGACCTGATGGCCGAGCTGGCCAAGGTTCAGAAGATCGCCGCGAAGGAAAGCGACGGCGGGCCTCACGAGATCCTGCTGGTGCTCGACGCGACGACCGGGCAGAATGCCGTTCAACAGGCGAAGCTGTTCAACGAGGTGCTTCCCATCAGCGGCCTCGTCATGACGAAGCTCGACGGAACCGCCAAGGGCGGCGTCCTGTTTGCCGTCGAAGAGCAGTTGTCCGTCCCGGTGAAGTTCATCGGCGTCGGCGAAAAAATGGACGACCTGATGTCCTTCGACCCCGAGCAGTTCCTCGAAGCCCTCTTCGCCGAAGGCGAAGGCAAGAGCAAGGAGAGCGACTACACCGTCCTCTGAAAACCGTTTTTACCACGAAGACACCAAAACGCGGAAGGTGAAACGAGGACGAACCGCGGATTGTGTAGTTGTATTTCGTTGCAAGAACCGATCCGCAGATGACGCAGATGGCGCAGATTAAATTCTGAAAATCTTCTTTTCAAGGAGTTTTCGGCGCATGCGAAAAATCAGATGGTTCCAGGTGTCCGTTCCTAGCGGTTCTTTGTCTGCTCTCCATCTGCGGATGCGGTCCTGAAACCGAGGTTTTGTTCAACGGAGTGTCTTCGTGGTGTAACCCGCTCGTTCCTCGTCAGGGATGACTCGTTGGTGAGGCGGTGGGCTGAAGTTGCCAGAAGGCGATCGGCGAGAGAAACTCTACCTCGTCGCGCAGACTGCCGAGATGAAGTTCCAGCAGGGCGCGCCGGTCCTCGGCGTTCAGCAACATCTCTCCGCCGGCCGGATCGGCGGCGGATGCCGTATTGTTCGGGGGCGTGTCCGCCGAAAGCGCCGTCAGGCTCGAATACAGAGTCGACAGCCGGGCCCGCAGGGCAGGGGCATTTTCGCACATGCCGCTGATGAGCGCGAACGACTGGCCGATCTCTTTGTCGGCCGCCAGTTGTGCCGGTGACAGGGCGTCTGACGCGGAACCGGTGCCGGCAATGATCTCTTCGAACCTTCTCGTTACCGTGGCCAGGGCGTTCTGAAAGGGAAACAGGTGATCGGGCTGGGCGAGGAGTTCGAGCGGGAGTGTCATCAGGTCGAGCGCTTCGGGTGACACCGGCTCTCCGCGGCCCAGGCCGCCGATCCGGCTTCCGAGGCTTCGCATCCCGTTTTCCCAGGCAGGCCATGGCATTGATGCGTAGATCGGCGGCGGCGTGACCCCGTGGTCGAGAAAGAAGGAGAGCCACGCATCCAGCAACAAGGCCGACCGGCTCGCCGAATCGGGAAATCTCATCCGGAATGCGAGCTCCGTGTCCCTGATTTTCCCCGACAGGTCCTTGCAGCGGCTGGCGAAATCGTCGAGAACGAAGTCTGAAGGATCGCACGCGCGGGCAGGGCAACATTCGGAAAAAAACGGAAAGACGATCAAAAAGAACATTGTTATATATATAAAGATATGATATGCGGGGGCGCGCCGTGCGTTCGCCGATGCATCGGAAAAGCGGGGACGCCGTGGCGGCGCCCCCGCTGATCTGGTGAGATGAAGGGCCGGAATCAGTTCCTGTTTTCCTTGCTTTCGAGCACGCGGGCGTCGAACGTGCTTTCGACGATCTCGATCGGCAGCACGAGCGTGCGGGTATTTCCCTGGGCATCAGTTGCGGAGATGGTGAGAGTCACCTGGGGCTGGGCGGCCAGAACCTTCATCGGCATATCGACCGTATACCGCGCCCGCGGCGACTGAACGAGCGGATTTGCCGAGCTGTCGGCCAGGAATGCCGCGTCGAGGGGGAGTGACACTGGGTTTCCGCCCGGCAGGAGGCTTTGCGTTCCGCCGGCTTCCAGGTTCTGTGTGATGTCGAACGTGGCGGCCGTGAGGTTCTTGTAATCGACATTCTCGAGAATATCGAGATTGATGAGCAGGCGGCTCGAGCGGCGCACGCGAGGCATCTTCGTGGCATCGAGGCCGAGGCTTCCAGCGTTGACCGTTTCGTTCGCGGCACCGATCTGGTTCGGATACATGGTGCATCCGTTGATGTTCGCGCTGGCCGGACTCCCGCCGATGATCGTTCCATCGAGGTTGTAACACCCGATTTCCAGCGTACTGGAGGCAAGGTCGGTTTCGGTCTTGGGTACGCAGACCTTGTCTTGCACCCCTTCGGTGAGGGTGGCGACCCAGCGGCGGTTGTCGTTTTGGGAGATCAGTTCGACGCGGAAGCCCGGAGGATCGTTGTCATACCTCTCGAGGGCCCAGTTCGTCGTGACGATGGCTTCTTGCGGGAGAGGCGCGGTGAACGACCCGAACTGGTGGGTGGTATTCAACGCATCGACGCCGAGGCCGTCGTTGAGGCTGCCCTTCGCGTGGTAATTCAGGAGGCCGACCCAGTTCGTCAACAGGCCCGCTGGCCTGAATTCGCCTGTGGGGCCGTAGTCGGTGATCTGGGCCGTATACGTGGCGCCGACGCGGAATGTGTCGTCTTTCCAGAAGTCGGCGTAATTCGGCAGCTGGGCGACGCCGGTGTTCGTAGTATTCGCCGTGTTCAGAGCCTTGTTCGACTCAGCCGTGTCACGGGGCCGTGCTGAGTTGACCATCTGATACTCGATGGTGAACGGGTCGAACCTGGCGCGGGGGTTGTTGTCGGAGATGGTGAACGAAGCCGTGACATCCGGAATCGGATCGCCGGTCGTATGGACGATCGGCTTCGACCAGTCCGAGATCGTCGGAATGGTGCCGTCGCGGACCCTGACCAGCCAGGATTTGATGGAGGCGTTCGAGAAGGCGGAACCGCCTCCGACCGCCGTGTCGCTCGTAGGCAGAATCGGGTGCGACAGTTCGCAGATCGCGCTGACCGGGACGGAATCCGGAATGATGCTGCGATACTGCTTCTGCGCTGCGTTATCGATGAGAGAACTTTCCTGCCATTTGACGCGCGGATAGATCAGTTCGAGCCTGAGCGTATACTGGTCGGGATCGATCGGTGTGGCGATAGCTGAAGCCTGTGCGGTCGGGGGCAGGCTCAGGGAAACCTGATATTCGCCGGTATTGGCCGTCGGATTGATCGTCGCACCGCCGGCGGTCCTGAAGTCTCCGGAGGCCAGCTTGACGCCACGGGCCGGCGGCGTGATACCGGGAATGGTTGCGCCGGTGCAGGTGTTTTCGAGCCACAGGTTCCAGCGGAGGAACCTGAGATCGTTCTCGGAAAGCGTGCCTGTATCGATGCGTGTTCCGGCATTGGCCGGCGCGGGTATTCCCGGTTTCGGCCAGCCTGGATTGAAGGCGCTGGAGACGGTATATCCGCCGCCCGATGTCTGGTGGTTGTAGACATGGGTGCCCTGAAGCGTATAGTTCGGGGCCTCGCCGGCCGCATTGTAAAGAGCATAATATTCATCGTAATCCCAGACGCCCATGCCGTCGAACGTTGTCAGCAACGCCGATTGGTTGGACCGGTAGTTGGCATCCCTCATGAACTGGGCCCTGAACGAGACCCGCAGGTTGTTGATCTTCTGGTCTTCGGGGAGGTCGTAGCCCGCGTCCGCACAGGAGGTGCAGCTCTGGAAGGCGCCCGTTCCGGCGCGTGCCGGTTCGAGGCTGATAGCCGAGATCAGGCTTGGCGGCCCGTTCAGCGATGTCGCGGAAACGACCCGCAGGAGACGCTTCGAGGTCGTGAGGGTGCGCTGACTGGAGGTCAGATCCGTTGGTCGGTTGGCTCCGGCGAAATTGAAGTGGTTGTATGTGATATTCGCCCAGACCGTATAGTTGCCCGGATGCGGAGGCGTGAAACTCCAGTCGCACGCCGTGCTGCCGAACGTCTCGTTCGAAGCGGAGGCTATCGCAACGCTGCTTATGACCGACGAGGTGATGGTGTCACCGTCGACCAGATCTGCATACCATGTGATCGAAGTCGAGAAGCCGCCAGCCTCGAACAGACTGGTCGGGAATCCGCTGAAGACCCCGTCGCCGTCTTCGTCGTGATTGTAATCACCAGCGGCGGTCGGCAGATAATTGATTCTGACGTTCGTATAAACCGTTCCGAAACTGCCCAGCGACTTCAGGTTGCGGCGGGTCGTTCCGTCGGTATCCGTGATGTAGGGCTTGTACCCCTCGACTTTGAATTTGACCGCGGTGTCTTCGGAGACAGCGGTGTTGAATGCTGTGCGGTCTTCCCGACAGATCTGGGGTGTTCCAGGGTTCTCATTGAAAACGGCCGGAAGCTTCGCGATGTTCACGACGGCGAGCTCCCCCGCGATTTCCGAATCCCGGGTTGCCGGAGCCTCGAGGCTCCAGCTTCCTTCCCAGTTCGCGACGGAGCCGTTCCAGCGAACCTTGCGCTTCCACTCGTCGACATAATACCCGGAAAGCTGGCCGGTCGTTGTCGGTGCCGCCAGCGAGCCGTTCCCCGCCGATGGAGGATACTTGTTGACCACTTTGGAAACGCCCTGGGAATAGACGATTTCTCTGAAATCGCTCGGAAGCTTGGCGGCATCGGTAACTTCGATGCGGTTCGTGTTTTCGTTGCCGCCCGTGCAGTGATACCAGGTCGTCGGACTGGGCAGAATGGCATACCCGGAGAGGCCGGGAAGAGTGGAAACGGCCGGCGCGAGTGCCATGACGCCCGAATCGCTGATGTCATCTGCCGTGGTCATGATATACAGGAAGCCGTCGCCATCGACTCCGATGTTGTCGACTTTCCCTGAAATCATGCCGAGATATTCAGACGACGGGTTCGAGTTGTTCGTGTAGTCGAGCTTGTACAGAGCGCCGGTATCCTTGTAATACTCGTATCCGATACCGCCTTTTCCCCACCAGGAGTCCTGCATGGCGAAAAGATCGGCAGGCGAGCCATAGATGTAGTCGATGGTTGCGCCCGTCTCGAAGTTCGACGACACGCCGAACGACTTGATCTGACCGGCGGTGATTCCCTTGGTGTTCAGATAGGCGGCGTTGGCGATATTCGAATGAACCGTTCCATCAGCGTTTGCCATGTCGATGGTGGATTCCGATCCCGAGGTGCTTACGACACGAAGCGCGGCCAGCTTGCTGTCGGAATAGGGGCCCGCCATTTTCCCCTTCTGGTTGAAACCGTATCTGCGTCCGAGCGTCGAGGTGACGACCTTCACGTTGGCGAGCATGGACTCAATTGCCGCACTGGGACCGGAGCCACCGGGAATACAGTTGTCACCGCAGGCGCGTGCGAAATATTCGTTTCCCCGTATGTCGGTGGCGCTCAAAACCGCGCCGGACTGGTCCGTCAGACTCGTGATAGGATTGTCGGATCCGCGCATGAGAGTCAGCGAGCGATCGCGTTTCTCATAGACACGTTTGACAACACAGGAGAACATCGTGCCATTCGTTTGCCACCCGGTGGGGCCATGTTTTCGCGGAACGTCCGTTGCCAGAACCAGCGGCCGGGTGGCCCCTGAGCCGGCGGGATCTTCGCGACCATCGAGCGCTTTCCAGGGGAAATCTGGGTGGTTGGAGGTGCCGTATGCGTAGTAGGACATGCCGCCCCAGTGCGATGGGAGAATGTATTTGTTGGCATCGCCGGGATTCTGACTTCCCTCGGTCCCGTTCCAGATAGGGGTTCCCAATGGACCGGTGCCGTTGGGGTTCAGATATCTAACGGTGCTGGGGCCGCCTGCAACAAGCGCATAGGAATAGGTTGTGCCGTTGATCGGGTAACTGGATTGCCAATACTCGGAATTGTGAACGGATATCCAAGTAGAACATCCGCTTCCAGCGATCATTCTGAGGAAAATATCCGAATCGGTTGCATAGTCGCTCGCATTGGGGACGAACCCAACCGGGGCCTGACTCCAGCCTTCATCTGCGCCGAGAATGGGCGAGCGAAGAAGGAAAATATCCCGTTCCTGGCTGACGGCAAGTCCGAAATACTGGCCGGCCGGATAGCCGGTGGAACCGGGCGAATACAACTCGGCCTGGGGGGTAGTCGCGCCGGTGGGGTCCTGGTGTTGCAGGCGCACGATATAAGCCGGGTCGGTATTTGTCGACGGCAGCAGGATATAAGTCATGCCGTTGTTCGACGCGCTGGCGGCATACGCGGCCGGAGCACCGATCAAGCCAAAACACAGGAGAACCCCCAGCACCAGCCCGGATGTGATGTTCTTCATACTCGATACCTCCTTGCCGCGCAGGCCCGGCCAGCCCTGCTGAAACAGCGTTATTTCATGAGTTGCGTGCGGAACAGCTTTTGAACCAGATCGCAGGCGCCGGATGGCACCTGATGCTTCTTGTAAACCTCGCTCACGACTTCGGCGGTGATGTCCTTGCCGCCTTTCACAACGAACTGCGACAATCGCGCATCGTCGCAGTGATACAGCTGGGCTTTTTCCCCTGTTGCCCAGCGATACAGCCGGCTCATGGCGGCGAACTCCTGGTCTGACCCTGATTTGGCCGCTGGCGGCTGGGACAGAAGCCCGGCGATCGGGTTTTCCGTCGCGGCCTGGCCGGAGGGCATGGCGAACCGGTAGGTGGTGGCGCTGTTGAAGGTGAAGGCCAGCTTCTCGCGCTCGATGACGATGTTCGCCGCCTCATAAATGTCGTCGAGGATGAGCTTGAACACCCGCTCCGTGTCGGTCACCGGAAGCAGGTCCGTCAGCCTGGCCTCGACGTTCAGTTTTTCCAACTCTCCCTCCCGGGCAGCGAGCCTCTCACGAATGGTGATGATCTTCTGGCGATGCTCGTGTTCGAGAGACCGCCTTTTATTACTATACTCGTCTGTACTGGGAGCCGGGGAAGGCTGATTCTGACCGGCCTTTACGGCCTTGTCGCGCTCTCGGTTCAGTTCGTGGAGCTTGCTGATGAACTCCTGGTTCACCTTTGCGAGCTCCTGGCGGAGGTCGCTCGTCTGCTTGATGAGCTCCTTGCGCTGTTCGTCGAGCTCGACGGCGGCCTGGCCGACCAGAGTGGCGCCGTTCGGAAGAGCGTTGCTGCGAAATCTGCCCGTGGCCGTGTCGATCTTCGCCATCAGGGGATGCAGCATGACGGCCATCGCGATGTTGCAATGCCCGACCTGCAGAGCCTGCTCGGCCATCGCCGGCGAAACGAAGCCTGCCGCCAGAACGAAGAGAACCATCATCAGTCGAACGATCATCTGAGACCTCCGGGAAATTGGGAATGCGGCCGGCTCAGTTCAATCGCCAGTCCGCGTCGGTCGTCGCATTGTGTTGGAACGCCGGGACATTGGGAAGCGCAGCCGCGCGCTCGCTTCGCCTGGTCTTGCCGCGCGGCCATGCGCACTCGATATCGATGAGGATGGGAGTGATGGACGCCGTCGTGGCGGATATGCGCACGCCGATCGATGCAACGTCGGTAACCAGTTCCACGCTCTCGACGAGTGTCGTATCACCGCTTGGAACGGCTGCCTGGCTGATGTCCTTGATGAAATTCGGGGAAACGGTCTGCGGAATGTTTCGCTGATACCGGTTGTAGAGCAGCCTGCCGTCTTTCGCGAGCGAATATACGTGGTAATACAGGATGGCGTTGTTGGTGAGCGCTCCGCCCGACTGCTCGGGAATCGACTCGGTGAATCGCAGAAACTGGGTTCCCGGCGTCGTCTTCGCGGTAACCACTTTCGCCCGGCTCGCCTCGATGCAGGGCTCGGACGAGTAATGGGCCTTGAAGTCGTCCTTGTCGTTTTCGACGATGGTACCCGGAAAGACGATTGTCGAGGGATAACTGCTCCTCGAAATAGTTGTCGATATATGACGGGTGGCGTTTCTGAGCTCGGTGACCGTTTTTTGCATCCAGAGTCCCTGAGCTCCGACCTGCTGGCCGCCGCGGAACACGCTGAACAGGCCGACCATGAAAAGCGATAATATACACGCTGCTATAATTACTTCCATCAGCGTGAAACCGGAACGGAATCGTGTCGGGGCTCGGCTGTTACGGGGCATTGTCACGTGATACGCGCACCGTCCTTTGCAGTGTTGCATCCCAGGTCTCGTTTCTTGCGCTCGTGAGCGAGGCGCCGACGGTCACCTCGACGATGCTCTGGTTGTTCACGATGGCCGACTGCTCCACCGTGTTGTTGGCGGCGATGCCGACGGTCGAGACGGTGTACCC
>JAKJFL010000113.1:0-8154 GCA_022704935.1 Candidatus Rifleibacteriota bacterium | reverse complement strand
GGGCAAGCCGTTCTCGTGAGGAGTTCTCGATGAATCGTTTTGCGAGGCCGGCCCGCGCCGGGTCTGTGTGGCCGCTCAGCCTGCCGAGCGCCGCGAGGCCGCCCGAGGTCGGAAGCCGGCCCAGCGAGCGGATGGCGATCAGGGCGACAGCACGGTCGGGGTCGTTCGCGAGCGTTTCGATCGAATCGAGAAAGAGGGGCAGGGCGGTTTCCCCCATGATGGCCGCGGCGGCCGACCTGGAAAGGGGCTCCTGCGCGCGGGCCATGCGGGAAAGCGCTCCGAGAGCCGCTTCGATGCCGCTCGCGTCGCGGGCGAGCCGGAGGATGGCGAGAACGGCGCTTCCCCGGACCCGGTGGTGGTCGTGTTCAAGATACATGGCGGCGAGTTCCTCGACGGGAAGACCGCCGTTCGTCCGGCCGAGCGCCTCGAGCAGATCGGCCTGGAGGCGGGGATCGTCTGCGGTCTGGAGGAGCCGCGCGGTATGTGAGACGGCCTCGGAACCGAAGCGCTCGACGGCAAGCCGCGCCAGAGCCGTCAGGCAGCGGGGGTTCGTTTCCCCGGAGAGACGGGGCAATACGAGTTGTCGGAGAGGATCGTCCGGCATGCGCTCGATTTCCTGAATCGCTTCGAAGCGGATCTGCGGATCACCGTGGACGAGAAGTTCCCGGAGACGGAGGATGCGTTCGCCTTCGGGCAGGAACCCGATCGAACGAAGGGTTTCGTCGTCCGGCGCGGCTCCCGTGCCTGCCAGGGTCTCTCGCAGGGTCGCCGCATACCCGTTGTCCAGGCGGAAATGCACGATAAGAAGCCCCCCGTAACAGAGGGCCGCAAGCAGAAACAGGCCACCGACCGGCAACAGATCCCTGGCCGCCAGAAGGACGACGGACGCGGCGATGCTTGCCGCCGACGAGACCGTCGATATGTCGCGTCGGTAGCCGCCGCGCGCGTTCGCCGGGAAGGCGCCGAGCAGAAGAGTCGTTGCGGGAACCGTGAAATTCTTGCTGTTGAGCAGAACGACGAACTGCGTGATTGCGACGACGGGAAGAGCCGGATGGAACGAGGCGGCGAGACAGAGCCCCGTCAGGAGAAATGGCGTCAGGAGAAGGATGCGGCCGATCGGCATCGAGGCGAAGACCCAGTTCATCACCGTCATCTGGAGGATGACGACGGTGAAATCAGCGGCGGCCCCGAACAGGCCGAGGAACGACGCGATGGCGGCCGCGTCGCCGAAATGGGCGGTCACCGAGGCGGAAAAGAGGTAATCGATCAGGAACCGGTTGAAGACGATCAGGACCGATGAGACCAGGAGCAGGGCGGCGAGCGGCTGGCGGGTCGACGGGGTGGGCGGCGGCGCGTCCGTTTCCGGGGTGGTCTGGCCGGTTGCGGCCTTTTCCGATTCGCGGCGGCTGTGATCGTGCCGGCCGATTTGCTGCAGCACGAACGCCCCGATGCACAGGGCAACGGTGTTCAGCCAGACGAGCGGCCCGATTCCGGAGAAGTCGAGCACCGCCTTCATTATAATACCGCTTAATATATAACCTACGCTTCCGGCGCCGTAGATGGCCGGCAGCCGCCGTTTCGCCTCCTGAATGCTGAGAAGCTGGTTCGCCATGGCTGCAAACGCCTGGTTGGTCAACAGATCGACGACCATGCCTCCGACCACACCGGCGAGAAGCACCGGCCCCGCATCGGACCCGACCACCAGGGCTGTGACGATTGAAAAAACCACGATGGGCAGGGAGAGAGCCGAGAGCATCCAGTGGCCTTCGCGGCCCACCATGCGTCGAACGAACGAATACTGCAGGGCGATGAAGGCGAGGTTGCCTGCCAGATAGGCCCAGGGAAGCATCGCGGAGCCCAGATGTTTCAGCAGGCCGGCAAGCCATGTCAGGTAGAGGACGTTGTTCGTCCCCTTCTGGATGAGGAAAAAAACGGCGAGAAGCCAGATCAGACGCGAGCGGGAAAGAGGCGGCGCGGGGTGCGGTGTCTGAGGGGGGGCCGGGGTGGTCACGGCGTGTTTTGCCCGTTCCCAGGCCCGTTCCATTCGCGGCGCCAGATTTCATCCATGAGTCTGTGTTTCTCGAGAGTCGCGGTCATGTCGTTGAACGCCTGACACGTTTCCGCGAGCTCGTCGTTCCCTTCGATGGGAAGCCGATGGGTGACGGCTCCGTTGCCGACCTCGCGAATGCCGACGAACAGACGATTCAGATGGCCGGCGAGCGGGAAAGCCAGCGCGGCGCCGAACCCTGCCGCCAGAACGAGGCCGAGACTGAGGAGGATGGCAAGATCGCCCAGAAGGTGCATGAGCGGCCCAAGAACCTCCTCGCGCGGGCGGGCCGCGAGGAGATGGCCGTGAAGCGCGTTCATTGGCGTGACGACGCCGAGATAGGGGCGGCCGCCGAGTTCCAGGGTGACGTCGACGGGAACGTCGGAAAAGGCCGAGCCCGTCTCCGTGGCGATGCCGGTCAGACCTTCGGGAAGATGCTGTCCGCGAGATGTGATGAGACTGCCTGTCCGGTCGCAGAGCAGAAGAACGTCGCCCGAAGCGAGGGGGTAGTTCTTGAAGATGTCGATGAGTTCAGGGCTGTCGAGGTTGATCGCGCAGCTGAGCACCCCGATGACGCGTCGCAGGGTCGCGAAATCGAAGATCGGTACCTGCATGACCAGTGAGTCGGCGCCCGACGAGGTGACGATTTGCGCGGCAAACGACGTTTTCCCCGTTCGCACGGCAGTGAGAAAGGCTTCCTGGGCGGCGAGGAGCGACGGGCTTTTTGCGCCGACGAGCTTTCTGCCGAGGTAAAACTCGTCGAGGGCGTGGTCGCGGTTTCGAAACGCGAGATTCGTGATCGTGCCGCTCGCGTCGTAGACAAAAATGCTGTACATGACCGGATTCAGGTCGAGAAACTGGTACAGGGCGTCCATCTGCTCGCCCCGGTCGAATCGCTGGATTTCGGGAGTCTGTGCCAGGAGAGATGCCTGTCGCTCGTAACCGCCGATGACTGACTCGATGCCGTTCCTGATGGCGGTCGTGCGAGTCTGCATCGTCCTGATCGCCTGATCGACCAGTTCGTCATGGAGGCGCCATGCAAGCGCCCCGCCGACGAGAAGCATCGGAACGAGGCCGGCCAGTATCGCCGTCAGGACGACGCGGGCAGCCAGCCGGCGGTACCACGGCAGTTTTCCCGCCGCGGATGGCGCAGACACCTTCGAATATCCCCTCTCTCTCAGGATGTAACGGGCTTCAGTATATCACGGCCCGAATGATTCCGGGGGGAGCTTCAAGTCAGGGGTGTTGATCGCCCCGGGAAAATAGTTCCGCTTCCTGCATTCCGCTTTCGAGAGATGCGAGGTCCTGGCGCACGTTTTTGATTCCTGCGTAGATCGCGTCTGATGAGGTCTGGAGGGTCTGAATGTCGGAGAACTTCAACGCGTTGAGACGGTCGAACGTGCCTCGGATGGTTTCGATGATCTGGAGTCGCTGGACTTTGATTCTCTGGCGGCAGACGTCGAGTTTGCCGAGTTCGGCGATGCGCTGGCGTTTCATCTCGACGGCCTCGTTCAACTGGGCGCGAACGACCTCGTCGCTTGCGGCGGCGGCTTCCTTCTCGAGATCGGCACGTTCGCTTTCGAGCGAGGGGAGATCCGTCTGTGCGATCACGGAGCACAGGTGCGCCGAGCGAAGCAGAAGTCGCGCATGATCGCCGAGGAGGCCGTCGATCTGTTCGGCCGTACTGCCGAGCATCTTCTCGAGAGAGGGATCGGAGCCGTTGAAAAAACTCCGGACACGTGCGGCATCGCCTTCGACTTTCACGAACTCGGTGAGATCGGTGTCGGTGAGTGCTTCCCCGCCGGATTTTCCGCCGGCGGCCTGGAGGATACGCTTCACGACCCTGCTCCGATCGACGACGGCGCCGAGATTCTGCCCCGCCGCGCCGGCGACGGCGAACAGGCGGTTGGTTGGAATCCAGCCCATGGCGGCGGCTGCCACGAAGGCCGCGCCGACGGAAAGCAGCGTTGGAATCGCGATTCCAGCCTTGAGAGCGATCAGAGGAGCGTAGAATACCGCGAGGCCGCCGAAGAACCAGCCGGGATCGCGCTGGTGGAGCGAAATCAGGAGTGTCGCCAGAAAAGCGATGAATACCAGGCTTCGCTCAGGATCCTCGATCGTTCCACCATATGTTCTGAATGCAATATAAAGATTCACCAGAAAGCCGGCCAGGGAAACGACCGTTCCGGCGACGACGTTGCGCTGTTCCCGGACGGGCGAAACCGCGACGGTCGGAACCGCCGCGGTTTTGACTGGAGATCTTGGATTGGAATGAACGGCCGCAATCGGAGCGGACGTGGGTGTGTGGGGCGTCCCGGTATTCCTGATCGCTGTCCGGGGTTGGTGTCGGTCGTTCTGTGGCATGCGAACCTCCGATTGCGGCCGTCAGGAGAAGGTCATTCCTTCTTCGTTCCCTCGTCGGGATCACGGTCTTCGTTTTCTGACAATTCCCAGGGGGTTTCCCTGTCGCTCTCATCATGGCCGGAAACGGGATCAGAATCAAGTGCCTCGACGTTCACCGGCTCGGTATACGTGACCGGGATGCAGGATGAGGGCTCTTGGACCGGCTCTTCCGCGTCAGAGCCGTAGATCAGGACTTTCAGGAACACGAAGGGGAGGGTGATGATCTTCCAGGTGAACCACAGGCCGATGAGGAAAATCGGAATGTTGATCGCGAGGCTTACGATCGGCTGCAGCACATTGTTCCACAGTTTCGTCTCCCAGGGAGTGCCGTCCTGAATGTTGATGTTGACATTCCCCAGGTCTGAGCGATCGACGGCTCCGTGCATGGCGCAGTAGATGACGCCGTTTCCCGTGAGATCACCGGAGCTCAGATACGCGCAGCCGGCTTCGGGCCTGTTGATGCCGCCCTTCAGATAATTGCCCTGGCAGAGACCGGTGATGACCTGGTCGTCGACCATGCGGAGCATCGAAGAATGATCCATGTTATACATTTCGACGGCACCGAGAATGACGCGCATATTTGCGTAACACGCCTTTTCACGGCTCTGTTCGCGGGCTTTCCGGAAGTTGGGGACGAGAATCGCGGCCGGGAAGAAGCCTGAGACGCCCCACGAACCCACCGGCTTGGCCTCCTGTCGCTGGACGACCGTGACGGTCGGCCGCGGCTGGTCCGCCTGCGGCGGCATGACCACCGTATTGGCGTAGCTGGGCATCGAGACGGGGGCCGGCGCCTGCGACGGCGTGACGCTGGTTGGCTGGCTCCAGACGTTCGCCTGCTGTTGCCGCCGCCAGCTCTGTCGGGCGGGCTTCGCCGCCGCGACCTGCTCGGCGGAAACCGAGACGAACGAGGTGTAGCTCGTCGTGAACTGGTAGGCCTTGCTGAGCCTGATCACTTCGGCCTTTTTCTCGGGGTTTTCGCCGTAGGCGCGCATTTCCTTGATGAGGTCGTCGGCCTTGGTCTTAGCCCAGACGCGGGCTACGAATTTATTTACATCGGTATTTTTCACGAACTCGGCGGAAACGGGGTAGCTTTGCGGAGAGCCGTTGAGCGTGCCTTTCATCGTCAGGCTCGCGACGCCGCTTCCCTCATACCGGCCGACGATCACGACCTGGGAGCCCTTGTAGATGTTCGGAATCGTCTTGGGATACAGCTCCGACACCGTGATTCCGCCCCAGTCGATGCCGAGGTCCACGAGCAGGGGCTTGCTGATCGTTTCGTAGAATCCCGTCAGTTTAGTTTCGAGAGCGTCGTTTTCATGCACGTATAGCGCCTCGCCGCGATTTTCCAGGGCGAGCCGGCCGAGTAGGTCGGTGCAGACGTTCTCGCCGACGCCGAAGACGAATGTTCGGATTCCGGCGGCGTTCCGGTTCTTCATGTTGTCGGCAATGGAAGCGGGGTGGGTGATGCCGACCGTGGGCTCACCGTCGGTCAAAAAGACGATGGCCTTGGTGGAGTTGCTCGTCCCGAACAGGCTGACGGCACGACCCAGCGCGTGATCGATATTCGTGCCGCCCGTGGTGTCGAGGTTCGACACGAACTGCTTGGCGTCGGCCCTGTTCGAAGGATCGGCGCTGACGAGCGTGTCTTTCCAGACGGTCGCCGTATCGGAGAAGGAGATCACGTTGAACCGGTCGTCGGCGTTCAGATGGTCGATGAAAAAGTTGTAGGCGGCCTTCGTCTGTTCGATCTTGTAGCCGCTCATGCTGCCAGACACATCGAGCACGAACACGATGTCGCGGGCAACGATGTCGCGGGCGTCGACGACTTCCTGCGGAGCGAGCATCATCATGAAGAAGCCCTTGTCGTTTTTGTCGGGCTGGGTCGACAGAAAATTGAATCCCATTCGCTGGGCGGCGACTTCATACTGCACCTGGAAATCGGCTGCCGGCAGCTCTTTCGACCGTTCGAACGTCACCTGCCAGTGGTTATCGTCGATGCGACGCGCCTGGGCCGGATGCGAGGGGATCTTGACACCGACAATCTTCTTCTGGTCTCTGATGTCGATCACGACCGAGACCAGGTCGAGATTCTGCTGCTGGATGCTTGAAATATTCATTGGTATATTATATGTGATGATACCGTTTGAGTAGTCGAGCACCTCGCTGTATGTCAGGTCGATCTTCGCCCTGCCGCCGGCCGGAACGGCGCCGACCTTCGTTTCGAAACTGTTCGGGTCGGCTTGCTGGGCCATCGCCGGCATCATGCCGGAACTCTGGGCGTTCTGGTATATCTGCTGGGCGTCTTTCTTTTCCTCGATGGCACCGATCTGCCGGATCCCGTTTGGGCCGGTCAGGCCGAACTCCTGGACCGACGCCTTCTCGTTCAGTGGGAACCGGTAGCTCGTCTCCTGGGCGACGCTGGAATTGTTGATGAAGCTCTGTTCCAGCTTCGTTACGGCGACCTGATTGTCGATCGTCACCTTGACGCGCTGTTCGAGCATGGGCAGCTGTCCCTGCGTGCCATAAAGGTGCAGAGCCGTGGCGGGAACCGTTGCGAACGTGACCAGCAGCATTATGAGTGATATCGTGCGTATCATGGCCTTCCCTCCTGGTATCTCTCCCGCCGTCGAAGTCTGCGATCGGGCCGCCATCCGCGAGACGGAGAACGAATGATATGAGGTCGGAATAAGTTCAGTCGAAGAGGCGTCTGCGGGGTACCGCTGTGATCGGTGGCTTTGATTGCGGGGCAAGCTTGTGTTGCGCAAACCTCATGCCAGCCGCGAAACGCTTCCCAGAGGGCCTCCCGATGCCGATTTTCAGCAATACCGGCCAATGCTGCCTTGCTGTGTGCGCCAAGAACGACGCAGCCGTCAGGCCAGGCATGACGCGGAAAGGGAGTGCCATCCATGGAATGAATGGTTGGGTCCGGATCAGCGGGCGGGGGGGGTTGTCGGGTAGATCAGCCCCGCACGGAGCAGATCGCCCCCCGTCTTCATGTCTTTTCGCTCGAGGAGCGTCAGAAACTCTTTCAGGACGCCTTTCAGGGCAAGTGTGTCACCCATGGCGCGGTGCGCGTCATTCAGCTTCACGCCGAAATGCTGTGCAACGACGCCGAGCTTGTTCGTCGCGAGCCCGAGGAACTGGCGCGACAGGCGAAGCGTGCACATTGACGGCATCTGAAGGGGCACCTGGTAAAACTCGCGCCAGGCGTGACTGATGAACGCCCAGTCGAACGGGACGTTGTGCGCGACAAAGATGCTCCCCTGAAGAATTCCGGCGATGATCGGCACGACTTCCCGCATGGTGGGCTTTCCCCGGACCATCTCGTTGGTGATGCCGGTCAGTTCGATGATTTTCTGGGGAATCGGCACCCCCGGGTCGACCAGCGTCTCGAATCGTTCCTCGGTATCTCCCGAGATCGAGATCATGGCGACTTCCGTCACCTGGGCCACGGGCGGGGCAAACCCCGTCGTCTCGAGATCGAGCACGACGAAGGGAAGCGAGCGGATTGGCGTGTGTTCGAATGCAAAACGCTCAACGACATGTTTCATGCCGCTATCTTATCCGTCTCAGACGGCAAGGTCAACGCTTTCTCCCGGTCTTCAGAGGTCCGGGTGGTGATATACTCGTGGAAATGTCCTCGGGATGCCGGGGGTGACAATCGGCGCCGGTGCGCGGTATCCTGAAGAACATCCGACCGCCGA
>JAKJFL010000112.1:0-8166 GCA_022704935.1 Candidatus Rifleibacteriota bacterium | reverse complement strand
TTCCGGGCAGCCTCGGCGAAAGCCCCACGCCATCCGATCATACGGCGATACAGGAAACTTCTCGAAGAACTCGAATACAGAAACGGGGCCTTCGACTCCTCTCTCCTCCCCCTCCCGGTCCCCGATCAAGGCGAGACGGCCAGGCGCTTCAAGAAAGCCTGGTTTGGGCCGGTCCAGTCGGCATCTGCAGAAGACATCCGGCTCCCGACGCTCGAACCGGTCCTCAGCAGGGATCCACTCCGGGTCTCGGCGGCTGCAGCCTCTGTGGGCCTTCCTGGGGGCGGTTCGTCGGGCGACGAGTATGAAAACGCCGGCCGGGACGCGCTGAAAGACGCATTTTATTTGAAGTCATATATTATGTATTCCCAGGCGGTGGCCCGACAACCGGACCATGTCCCCTCACGCCTCGGACTCGCTCGCGCGGCTATCCAGATGGGAAAATTCAGCGAGGCCCTCGATGCCCTGTCGCCACTGCTTTCGATCGGCGCACCGCCGGAATCAGCCGCGGAAGCTCGCGCCCTCGCCGAGATGGCGCGAAGTCTCCTCGATTCAGGCGGTCATTCCCACTGAGGCTCTCGTTGGGACTTCGGTTTGCCGGCGAGGATCACGATCTCGATCCGCCTGTTGTTTTCGCGGTCCACCTCTGTGATGACATCCGTTTCGGGCCTCGAATCGGCAAATCCCTGAGCGGAAAAGCGCCCGGATTCGAGCCCCTTCTTTTCGGTGAAAAACCTCAGCACCGAGCAGGCGCGCGCCGATGACAGCTCCCAATTGCTCGGATAGACGGAGCTTTTCGCGGGCCTGTCGTCGCAGTGACTGTCGATCCGGACGAAATGCTTCGACTCCCCGATGATCGTCGCAAGGGCGCCGAGAATCTGCTCGCCTTCGGGCTTCAGCGAAGCCGTTCCACCCTGGAAAACCGTTTTGGCAGGCATGCGGATTTTCACGCCGTCGCTTTCCCCCGCGACGAACACCTGGTCGCGCATGTTCAGGCCCTGGATCTGTGTTTTCAACCGTCTCACGATGCGCGGAACCTCTGAGACGTTCCGGGGATTGGGAAGAAGAAGAACGCCCTTGCCCCCCGAAACGAGCCATTGGTATACGCCCCTGTTCTGCGCGGTTCCCATCGGCTGTTCAAATGCCGTCGAGAGGGCCCGCGACTCCTGCTTGTTCGCCTTTTTCATACCGAACGTCGTGAACATCAGGAGCATCACGAAAAAACAGAGGATGTTGGTGAGCAGGTCGCCGTATGTGAGGCACCAGAGCGGCGCCGTCGGCCCCGTATATCTGCGGCTGATCACCCTTTTTTCGACTCCCCGGCAGCCGGGATCAGACCGCCGAGACGATGACGGGCCTGGCCCGGCAGCAGCGCCAGCAGGCGTTCCCGCACGATGCGCGGGTGCGCGCCGGCGGCGATCAGCAGGCAGCCACGGAGAATGACTTCCCCGTACAACTGCTCGCTGTTACTGCGTTCTTCGAGCTTCCGTCCCCAAGGGAGAAGGAACATGTTGGAGGCAAGCGCGCCATACAGGGTTGTGAGAAGGGCAAGAGCCATCGACGAGCCGATCGTCGAGGGGTCATCCATGTTCCGAAGGAGCGTGACGAGGCCGAGGATCGTGCCGATCAATCCGAATGAGGGAATGACACTGGCGTAGAAGTCGATGGACGACTTCACGTCGGCATGCCGCATCGCCCGGGAATTGATCTCGGCCGTCATGACATCCTCGATGATCTTTGCGTCGATGCCGTCGACGGCCATCTGCAAGCCGCGCTGCAGGAACGGATTCTCGATCTCGATGAGTTTCTTGTCCAACGAGAGAATGCCGTTTTTCCGGGCGATGTCCGAGAGGCCCAGAATCTGCTCGACGATCTTCAGATAATCGAACTCGGCAGGCATTCTGTATGCCTGCCGGATCTGGCCGAACAACATCACGATCCGTTCCCGGCTGTAGGCAATCCAGATGGTCCCCAGCGATCCGCCGAACACGACAAGAACGGACGGAAAATCGAGAAAGGTCATCACGTCGCCGCCGCCCAGCTTGAGGCCTGCCAGCAGGCTCGAGATGGCGAACAGCGTTCCGAAGATCGTTATCTTGTCCACGGGCGGGGCTCCTGGGAGTATCCGGGAACGGGTGAGCCAGGCTCAGCCCTTCAGGTCGAACTTGAACACCAGCTCGCTCAGACCGCCCCCGATGACCTTGAATTCGTCGACGATATTGAACTTGTACGGCGCCACTTCGGCGATCCCAAGGACCTGTCCACGCTTCAGCTTTCTGGTATCGAGCTTTACCCCAGGGATCCGGAGATCCCGGACGACCTTGTCGCCTTCCATCAGCTTGATGCCGAAGCCAATGTTCTTCAGGCTGCCGGTTTCGTCATCGACGACGTCCCACGACTCCTTGTAGGAGACTTTCAGCCAGTACCGGTGACCGTTCAGAACGAGCGGCTTGTCGCGCAGGAACTCTTCCTCCTGCGGATGGGGACTGTAGTTGAGCATGCGAACGTAAGAGAACAGATTTCCCGTTTTTTTCACAGACGCCATCGCCGTCGCGGCTTTCACGCGGCTCTCCGGCTGTTTGGCGGCCTTCTTCGCAGGCTGGGGGCGGGCTGCCGTTGCCGCCACAACAGCCCTGGCCGGTTTCACCGGCGTGACGGCGATCGGGGCATTCGAACTCGGCAGTTCGGCAGGCGGAGGAACGAGAGCGAGGCTGCCCGGAACAACCGGAGGCGCGACGGGACGGGCATGCTGCGCGTTTACCGCACGCTGGAAGCCGGGAACGGCGCTCTTCACACGCGACGTGGCCGCCGCCTGCGGCATGGTCGAAGCGGCCCAGGAGAGACTTCCCATGATGAGGATCCCCGATCCGATGAAGAACACCTTTTTCTTGTCCACCATAGAATTCATTCCTCCAGTGACACTCTTTTCAGCCGTTCGCGCCGTCAGTTGTTGCGGGCGCCGCCGTTGATCCAGTTGGAGAGCAGGCCCTGGTCGGCGGTCGAGAGGGCCGACCGGTTCTTGGGCATGCGGGGCGTCTCGATCCCCTTGATGCGCTTGATCAGCTTGCTGCCCTGCGCATCGTACGGATAAATCACGGCTCCGTATCTGGAGCCCTTCATAAGGCTGGTGTAGCTGTTCAGCCGCAGGCCGGCGGCCGCCGTGCTGTCGTCGTGGCAGCCGACGATCGAGCAGTTCACCATCAGGATCGGCAGGACATTCCGCGAGAAGCTGCCGCCCATCGACACCAGCGTCAGGTTGGTCGTCGCTGTCAGTCCGTTGTCGACGGTAACCGTGATCGAGTTGGAGTTGTAATCGGTGGCATTCGCCGTGACCGTATACACCCCCGGCTGGACGTCAGGAATGGTGAAGTTGCCGTTGATATCCGTCTTGACCGTCGTCGTCGACGGCGACGTTAAAACTGAAGCGGCCGAGACGCCGATGCCCGTCTGGGAATCGACGATCGTGCCCGTGATACTGCCGCGCAGAGAGGTGCTCGTTCCACAGCCGGCAGCGGTGAGCAGTGCAACACCCAGCACCAGAGCCAGGAACACCTGATATCGTTTCAACATAGAACCCCCACTCCTTCCGTGGTGTGAATCCATACGGTTTCTCATCGGCACATTTCACGGGGAAGTTAAGCGGAACTTAGGTACATTTCCCGACCCATGGTATAATCCCCCCATGACTCGGATTGACTCACATCGATCGATCAGGTCGCGCAGGCGCGGCGAGAGCCTCCTGGAGCTCCTCCTGGCAGCGTGCCTGATGACGGTCGCGCTCGTTCCGCTGTTCCAGCTGTACCGCATCTCGAGGGCCCCGGAACGGAAGTCCGAGATGGAATTCACCGCGACGCTCCTGGCCCGGCACGTCATCGAGCGCATCGTTGCCCTTCGACATGCCGACCCGGCCTATCTCCCCGGCATGACCCCGGAAGAACCGATCGTCGCGACGACCGACGGGTTCCAGGCCGTCTCGGAGCATTTCAAGGGTCTGTTCGGCCGGGAAAACGGTCTCGAAAAGGCGGACAACGCCGATCTTTTCACCGCTCTCGAACCTTTTCGATGCCGCATCGACACGTATTACCTCGACGGCGGTTATTACAAAGTCATCGTCTACATCCAGTATATGGAAAGCGGGCGCACGAAGCGCGTCTTTCTGGAACGCCTGCTGACGGCCCCCACTTCCATCCAGGGTGACACCCCATGAACATGCGTCGCGGCATCGGCTCTCTGGAAATCCTTCTCCTCGCCATTTTCGTGGTCATGATGGGCTCGACCCTCGTGATGGTCTGGCAGTTCTCCCGCATCTCCGTGCCGAACGCGCAGCAGGAAAAAGACCTGATCACGACGTATGAGCATACCGTGAATCTGATGGCGAACGACGCGCGAAAGGCCAGGTCGATGATCGCCGGCCGCGAGATCCTGCGCCTCGAGTCAGACGCCGGCAGCATCGAATGGAGCTTTTCGGGCGGAAACCTCAGACGCGCGGCCGGTTCCGCAGCTCCCGAAACCATCGTCAGTAACATCCGCGAGGGCGGATTCACCACGACCAGCCCGACCCCGGGCCTGTTCTCGATCTGGCTGGTTCCGGTCGATGTCTCGGCAATGCCGCTGTTCACATCGTTCGCTTTGCGGGGGAACGGCCTATGACCTCCTCTCGCTCCGGAGTAACGCTGTACATGATTCTCGCGTTGGTGCTCGGGCTCGTGATCATCGGCACCACCTTCACTCTCAACTGGATGAGAACGATTCTTCCACCGCCGTTCCTGCTCGAGCAGAAAGCTGATTACCAGATGGAATCGGCGTTCGTGTTCTGCCTCTCGCGCCTGAATGAGCCTCGGACCGCGTCGGACGAACCTCTCGTCCGTCAGGAGATCGCTCCCGGCGCATGGCTGACGGTAACCGCCAGACTCGCGGGAAACGGCGAATGGATTCTCGACGCCCGGGTCAAGGCGGAATCTTGGACCCGCACGCTTTCGGCCCGTGCCGTCAGAACCTCGGTCGCTTCTTCGCCTGCCTCCGCTCCATCCGAACTTCCACCCTCTTCGATCTCCCACGAGTTCCCCGTCAGCCCCTGGCGGATCTTTTTCCTGCCCGCCGGCGAAGGCGAAACTCCGCTCCCCGCCGAAAAGACGGATCCCTGAATCCGCTGTCCGGGTCCGACAGGATGAAGCGCCATGCGGGAGTCGTGATGATTCTCGTGATCGTTTTCGGAAGCGTCCTGCTGCTGCTCGGCATCACCCTTCACCAGTATGCCGTCCGCCAGGAAGCGAATATCCACCACATCACCTCCGGCGAGGTCGCGCATTTTCTAGCCGAGTCCGGGCTGAGCGTTTCCATCCGTTCGGTCAGGGACGCCCTCAAAGCCGCCGGAATCGGCGGAAACACCGGGAGCGTCGAGCTGAACAGCCTCCTGACCCGCCCCGCCCCTCTCCCAGACACCTCCCTCATGCCGCTCCTCAAAGACACCTGGAACGAGGATCTCCGAGACTTCGCCACGGAGGTCGACCGGTCCGCGAAAATCGGCGTCGAGGTCTGGCTTCGCGAGTTCGGGCCGACCGAGACGGATCCCGCCGTCTGGGCTGATCCGTGTGCGAAATCGGGATATCTGTCGATCGAATCAACCGGCGAATACAGGGGAGTCAGGCGAACCCTGGCCATCAAGCGCCGCGTGTATGTATCGAACATCCTTCCCCCGGTGGTGTCGAAGTTCACCCTCCACGTCGCCGATGCCGCGCGTGGGCAGGAAGGTCGATATAATATCATACGAAATGATTACGCCGGCGGCGTCACCGACGGTCCGAAGCCAGTCATTTGTCTCAATCACGACACGCCCGAATCGCCGCTCGAACCGAAATCCCTCGCCGAAGCCCTGTCGGCGAACACCCCGCCCGACGCCTGGAAACATCGCGGCTGGATCTACCTGGGCGGCCGGCAGGTGAGGCTGCAGATCACCTCGGGTGCCGGCGCGATGGGCGAGATTTTCCATTTCTACGATGTCAGCAACGTGAACCTGTTCCAGGCCATCCGGTTCCGAACACCGGCAGCCCAGCTTCCGGAGTTTTTTTCGCATCCCGCGGAGCTGCCCGTCGACAAGGACCCCCAGCGGCAGAGTTCCTACATGCTCGGTCACGGCTTCGTCATTGAAGGGTTTCACGACCGGAGCAGCCGGGCCGACCACGACGCCATGTATCAGGGAAACATCCTTTCATCGAAGGAACAGGCGGCGTACGGCGCCCAGTCATCCCAGCTGCACATCTTCGGCGAGGCCCGGAAAGGCTTCCAGTCGCGAACGAAGGTCGTCGGCAACGTCCGCGCCGCGTTTCCCAGGTTCGCGAACATCGACATCACCCCACAGGACACCGAGCTCGCGCGCCAGTTTTCCTCGCTTCGACCGCCGCCGATGTATCTCCTCCCGGCGATGGCGGAAGGAGATTTCGACCCGGGGCGCCTGCTCACCGATATTCTCGGCCGCAAAACTGGCGGTCCCGTCCTCGTCGCGGCGCTTCTCTGCTCCGATTACAAACAGTATGCGTCGCTGATGAGCGGCATCGTCGAAATTCAATATGCCAAATTATACAATACGATGCAGGATGTGCTCGAAAACGTTCATCCCCGCCAGTATCCTTCCGGGCAGACTATTCTCGACGCGGATGACGGAGGAACGATCGAGTTGATGCGGGACACGGCGCTTCTGTACCGTGGCCGCGCCGAGGCGCCGCATGCTACTGAGGTGATGCGAAAACGCGCCCAATGCGAGTTCGGAAGCATCGCCGAGTTCTGGAAGGCGTGTCTCGACGAGAAGACCGGAATGCTCCACATCAACGATCTTGTCCGCATCCGGAACGACGAGAAGATCACGTTCACCCTCCCACCAGCCGGGAGAAATCCGCCGTTGAAGGTGAGCGGGGGCGGCCTCATCGTTCTCGATGAAGGCGGCGTGGCCCTCCGGGGCGTCCAGATAGCCGTGCCCGACGACGCCCTGACGATCGTCGCGGTGAATGGCTCGACGGTTTCCGTCGAGAACACTCTTCCGAACCACGTGAACATCCTCGCCCCGAAAGCCGACCTCACCGCCCAGGCGCGCATCGACCTGACGGGCACGGTCGCCGTCGGCAACTTTCCGCCCGACCCCCGTTCCGCCGGAGGGGTCATACGGTATCGGCAGATCCAGGACCCGACGCAGGCCGGCTATCAGGCATTCTACAAGATCCACATCGACGATCGGGACAGCGTGTGGCATGAATAATTTCTTACGATATATATCATGCCGCGGGGTGACGCTCGTCGAGATTCTCGTCGCGGTGGCTCTCCTGAGCACCGTAATGATTCCCGTCCTCTTTTCCTTCACCGCCGGAAGCCGAGGTCTGGCGATGAGCGCCGAGGATCTGACCGTCCACACGGCCGCAATTGAGCTTCTCGAGCAGGTCATGGCGGCTCCGTTCGATCTGGTCCCCACCGGGACCTTTACGAACGATGGGATTCGTGACGGCCAGCCGCTCTCGCCCACGACGCCTCTTCGATATCGCATCAGTGATGTTCCCGGCATCGAACGGAGGCTCGAAATCGCCGAAATCTCGAAAAACGGCCGGATCTGCATGAAGAAAGTGACGGTAACGGTTACCCTCACATCCGGCGATGCGACGACACCGTCCCGAAGCTTCACGCTCAAATGTCTCCTGGCGAGGGAAAACTGAACCATGGTTTCACGTGAATCGAAAAAGCCGGTGTACACAGCATTTCAGGGATTCACGTTCGTCGAGGTCCTTGTCGTCATCGTTCTTGCGGTTCTCGTCATCGGTGGAATCATGCTGGCATTCACGCAATTCCGACGCGGGTTCACACAAGGAGAGGAAACTGGAATCACCCTCCAGGAAAGCGGCATGTTCCTGGCGCGTCTGCGAAGCGATCTGATCAACGCGGTTCCAGACCACCGGCTTCCCGCCAGCCAATGGAGGGAGTCCGTGAAGGTTACGCCGAATACCCTCTCCTTCACGGTCTATACCGGTGAAAGCGATCGAACGTCGATTGTCGAATACCGGTACGACCCCGGAAACGGAAAGGGATCCATCACGAGGTCGGAAGGCGGCACCAGGGCCCGGAAACTCGTGAACGGGCGCATCGCCTCTCTCACGTGGTCTTTGGGGAGTGAAGAGATCACCGCAAAAG
>JAKJFL010000789.1:0-1649 GCA_022704935.1 Candidatus Rifleibacteriota bacterium | reverse complement strand
CGCCCAGGCTGAGCACCTGGCGACTCAGACTCCCGACCGAGACGGAACTGTCGTCCAGGATCGAATCGACATTGGCCATGACCTGGTCAAAGCGCATCGACTCGTCGATCCAGCCTTTGATGATGCGGCCGAGTTCCAGGGCGCCGAAGGTCAGGCCCAGCCCGGCCGCGATCGCCCCGGCCGATTTCATTACGGCTCCCATCGACCCAAAGCCCGTTTCGACCGTCTTGGCGGTCTTCGTTCCGGATTGGCCGGTTTTCTCGATCGCTCCGTCGATTTTCTGGAGCTGGGTGACAACCTCCTTGTCACCCACGATGCGGCTTTGGTAGATGATCTCAGGCACGCTTTATCACCTCCAGGCACCAGACACCCTTCCAGCCCGGATTGGGCCGATAGACGGCCGCCTCAGTCCGTTCGCGGTCGTTCCAAGTGATCAGGCCGGCCGAGACGCGCATTAGAATTTCACTCCCGCTTTGATTCGAGCCCGTTCATATTCACGGTCGTACTCCAGCAGCATTTCGAGGTCCAAGGGCTCCAGGTCCGCCAAGTCCAAGCGGAACCACCGCGTCAGACGATGCAGGCGCTCGGCGCGCCGCAGTTCGTCGCCATACTCGCCCACCCGCCGGCGGTTGAGTTCGCGCCGCTCATCCCCGCGCGGATTGTCCGGGCAGCCGTGGCAGGAATCGGGCCGGAGCTTGAGCTTCCCGCATTGGAGGTTTTGAGTCGCAAGATACTGCTCGGCCTCGCGCCGTTTCTCAGGGGGATCGTCCGGCCGGGCGACGTGCGGATAGATCTCGCTCCAGTTCTCCTGATAGGGGCAATCCCCGCCTACGGCATCGGCAAACAAAGCCTGAACGGCGTCACGGAAACCGTCCAGGACTACCCGTTTTTTCGCTCGGCCTCGGAAAACAGTTGAATCAGGGCGAAAAACTTGAAGAGAAACGGCATGGCTTCACACCAGCCCTCGCGCCCCTCCCGGTTGGCCTCGGTGCAAGGCTCGCCGTGAAACCGAAAGCCGTCGGCGCTCTGGATCATCCCGTCATAGAGTTGGTGCAGCGCATCGTAATTGAACGTCACCTTGCGCGTGTCCTTGCGGCCGTGCCGGATGCGCCGGGCCTGTTCCCAACGGTTGGAATCGGCCGCCGTCGGGAAGCGGAAGACGTGGGCCAGATCAATGCGGTGCTCCTTCCCGGCCGTGTCGGCCAGGAGGAAATACTGGAGACTGCGCTTGATCGGCGCACCCAGGATAGCGTCGAGATCCACTTCCCGGTCCGGGTCGTCATCCTCCTCGGTAAGATCAGCCGCGATGCCGTTATAGCCCTTGTTGACGACGTTCACCTTGAAGTTGTACACGGCGTCGAGTTTTTCCAACTGCTCGGAGGTGAGCGTCTTCCCGCCGAGCGTCACCGAAACCACGTGCTCGTTGAAAAAGTCACGGTCGAGCTTGAAACTGCCGCGCTTCAGATCGTGCGCGTCCTCCTCGTCCCGGGCCGGTTCGAAGTAAGCCTCGCGCTCGCGCAAGAGTTCGATCACGCGGGCGTTGCGATAGGGGCGCAGCGTCGGGTACACGTCGAGCTTGCGGCCCTCGTGGCGAATGCGGAACAGAAAAGTAAGAGCGTCGGCAGCGAGCTCGTAGCCAGGCATATCGT
>JAKJFL010000788.1:0-1651 GCA_022704935.1 Candidatus Rifleibacteriota bacterium | reverse complement strand
CTTCGAGAACCGGCTGATCCGGTCGGTGATTTTAAGGAACCCGTCGTCAGCGACCAGGGCAAGATCTCCCGTCGCATACCAGCCGTTATTCAGTACCTCGGCCGTTTCGGCGGGCCTGTTGAGATAGCCTGCCATCACGTTCTGGCCCTTGACCATCAGCAGTCCGGGCTGGCCGCGGGGCAGCTCGACGCCGCTGTCGGGGTCGACGATCTTGAGCGCCACACCGGGAATCGGATTTCCGACGAAGCCTCGACGGTACCCGACCTGGCGTTTTCCCGCGGCAGGGCATGCCGGGGCGCTGGTGGAAACAACGGGAGCGCACTCGGTGGTTCCATAGCCTTCGATCGGCCTGATGCCGAACCGTTCGTCGAAGGTCCGCACGAGCCTTTCCGGGAGTTTTTCGGCACCGGTGAGAACCAGGCGGAGCGAGCGGAACTTTTCCGGGGCGACTTTCTTCAGATACAGCTGAAGAAACGTCGGAGTCGTGATCAGCAGCGTGACGCCGTGTTTCTCAACGGAATCCCCGATGGGACCGGCATCGAGAGGCGAGGGGTGAAACACGATCTTGGTTCCGTGAATCAGGGCGCACCAGAGGAACATGAAACCGAAAGAGTGGAACAGGGGCAGAATGCCGAGCAGGACGTCCGCATCGCTCATTTTCAGCGGGTGGGTCGTCGCCAGGCAGTTGGCGGCGATGTTGCGGTGGGTCAGGGGCACGCCCTTCGGTTCGCCGGTGCTGCCGCTGGTGAAGATAGTCGTCAGCACGTCGCCGGGTTCGACCCGTCGCTCGGCGCCGCACCAGTATTCCAACCACGATATCGGGGCTGCGAGGGCGACCAGCGCGGCCATCAGCCGGAAAAACGGATCGAGACGCACCGACTCACCCTCGACGTCGATGACGGCAAGATCTCTTGGAATATCATACGCTATTTTATTTGCGAAACGGCGGCTCGTCACGACCGTGCGGATTCCGGACTGCCGGACCGCCGACGTCATGTTCGCCGGGCCGGCGGTATAGTTCAGGTTCACGATGATCCGGCCGGACAGGGCAAGCGCGAGGCTTGCCGTAGCCGCCGCGACGCCCGGGGGCAGGAGAACGGCCACGGCGGTCTGCCCCCGAAGCGCGCCCTGCCAGGCGTGCGCCCAGGCGACGGCCCCGCTCGACAGGCTCCAGCGCGACACGCCGTCGTGCTGGGGATCGGCGGCGATCGGCCACCAGAACCTGCTTCTCATGCGCCTGATCAGGAGGTGCGTCAATGGCGGCTGTTCCCGCATCGCGCTCTCCCAGATGGGGACGGAAAGTTCCTGAACAATCGCCCTGACGCCAGGCAGGGGCGTCCCGGCGGGCAGCGGCGCGCCGGCATGGGCCCAGAGGGGCGTTCGCAGGGGCGGGAACCGCATCGACACCTCCGCCGAGTCGATCCGCATGGGGGCGGCCCAGCGCGTTTCGAGACAGACCGGCACGATCGGCGCCGCAAGATTCCGGCAGAACTCCTCGAGGCCCCGCCTGAACGGAAGCATCATACCGATCCGCGTCATATCGCCTTCCGCGAAGAGGCAGAGCAGGCGACCGCGGGCGACATGCCGGGCGGCCCGACGCAGGGATTTCAGCAAGACGACATCTCCCGTTTCCGTCTCTATCCGGACCGCA
>JAKJFL010000111.1:0-8181 GCA_022704935.1 Candidatus Rifleibacteriota bacterium | reverse complement strand
GGCGAACCCGAACGACGTCGACCTGGGAAAGAACCTCGCGAAGTTCTATCTGCAGACTGGGCGTTCCGAGGAAGCCCAGCTTCTTCTCGAAAACCTGCTCGAGCGCACCTCGCGCCGCGACGTGTTCGCCGACCTGCTGAAACTGGCGACGAAGACCGGCACCGTCGAGCGGCTGATGTCGGCGATCCAGCAGCGGAGCGCCCGGTATCGGGCCGCCGATTACCTCGAGTTCGTCACCGACTGTCTGATGAGCCTCAACCGAAACGAAGAGGCGGTGAAGATGCTGCGCGAGTCACCGGAAACGCGCACCGACATCGGGCTGCTGCGCAAGCTCGCCCGACTCGAACTCGAACTGAAGGACCCGGCCGCGTCGCTCCAGACCCTGCGTCAGGTCGAACAGCTTCTGCCGAATGACTGGGAAACCTCGAAGGCGGCCGGCCACTGCCTGTTCCTGCTTGGCAAGCCGGCGGAAGCCGTCGAGGAGTGGCGACGCCATCTCAGCTCCCAGACCGTGCCGAGACCCGACGGCTATCAGCTCTTCACCGAGGTGCTGATCGAGCACAAGCTGTATCCCGAGGCGCTCGAAGCCTTCGCCCAGGCCCGCCAGGCGCTCGGCAACCCGGTCCAGTTCGCCGAGGAGCGGGCCGGCGTGCTCGAAGCGATGGGACGGCACGAAGAGGCCCTCGACGAGTATCTCTCGGCGATGGCCAACGGGATGTTCAAGATCGATATATTTGAAAAGTTATATACGTATCAGTCTTCAACATTCAACCTTCGCGAAAAGCTGAAGTCGTCTCTGGCAACATCGCGGGCACTTTCGCTGAAGAAGGCGATGCTCGAGGTGCTGATGCGGGGCGAATCGGCGTCAGACATCCCCGAGATCGCCAGTCTGCTCGACGCGGACACACCCTTCGAGGAACTGCTGTATGAGCGCATCCGTCAGGGGATCGCCGCGGCGCCGACGCCATTTCTGCACACGCTGTGCCTCGACCTGATTCGCCGCGACCCACGCCGGGAGCTGGCGCTCAAACTGTGCCGCCTGCTGCTCGACCAGCCCGACCTTTCCGCCGACCAGGTGAAGTCGGCCTTCGACGCGGCCTCCGCCGCCGTCGCGCTCGAACCCGGTCCCGATGCGAAGCTGCGGGCGGCCCTGTTCGTGGCGCTGGGTCACACGGCGCTCGAGCGGTTTTCCGACACGGCCGCCGCCGAAACGCTGTTCAACAAGGCGCTCCAGCCGCCGTTCCCGGCGGTGGCGCCGTCGGCCGCGTTCGACGCGGCCCTGTGGCTGATGCGCCTGCGCGCCGCCCGCAATGAGATACCGGCCGCCGAGGCCGCGCTAGCGACCGCCTCCGGCTTCGTGAGCGGCAAGACACCTCCGCGCGGCCCGAATGCCGAGGAGCTTCCCGTCGCCTTCCAGGACGAGAACGGCTCGGTTTCCATCCAGGACCTCATGCTGGATCCGGAAGAGCCGCTGTTCGAAGGGAACGAGGGGCAGGCCCGGCTGCTGTATGAGACGGCCTGGCTCCAGGCGCAGACGGGTGATTACCAGAAAGCCCTCGATGCCCTCCGCAAGCTCACCGAAGAATACCCGGAATCCCTCTGGATGGACGACGGCCTCCGGCTCGCCCTGCTGATCACGATGGGTTCGACCGGAAGCATGGACGGGCTGAAGGTCCTGTTCGAGGCCGACCGGCTCGCCCTGACGGGAAAAGCGACCGAAGCCGTTCCCGCCCTGGAGAGCCTCGCCCTCACCGCGTCGGGGACACCGCTCGCCCTTGACGCCGCCGCGAAAGCCCTGCTGTTCTCGGAAACCGCTTCCGACACTGCGACGCTGATGTCGAAACTGAACTCGTTCGTCGCCCGCCACCCTGCCCACTGGGCGGTTCCCGATCTCCTGATGCTTCACTGGAGGCTGATGAGGCGCTCGAACACGCCGGTCGCGAGCGAAGTGGAGCTTCTGAAACAGTTCGTCGACCGTTTCCCGGGCGATCTGCGCTCCCGGCGCGCCAGACTCGCCATCGCCGACCTGCTCCGCCGGAGCCGCTGAGGACAGATGATGCACGCACACCGCCGCCGATTCCAATCGTTGCCGATTCTCGCCGTCACCCTGCTGGCGGCCCTTCTCGCCGCCCTGCCGGCTTCGGCGGGGAAGCTGCTGATCCCGATGGACGACGACCAGACGGACCATCTGCGGGCCTACGGGGTCGCGTATTTCGCTCTCGACAAGGCAGGAATCGACGTCGAGTGGCTGCTCAACTACCGGAGCGGCTCGTTTCTGATGGACGATCTCGACAGCGTCCGGAACCGCGCGCGCGAGCTCGGGGTCAGGACCGCGTCGATTCCCGACGAGGAAGCCATGCAGATCCTCGCGAAGATCGAGGACGACAACATGGAGCGGGTTCTGCTCGAGAAGGCGCCGAAGGTGGCCGTCTACTCGCCCGACTACGCCGAGCCGTGGGACGACGCCGTGACGCTGGTTCTCACGTATGCCGAGATTCCGTTCGAGAAGTTTTACGACAAGCAGGTGCTCGACGGGACGATTTCGCGCTACGACTGGATTCACCTGCATCACGAGGATTTCACGGGCCAGTTCGGCAAGTTCTACGGCTCGTTCCGGTTCGCCGACTGGTACCGCAAGCAGGTGACGCAGGCCCAGCTCGACGCGCAGAAATACGGATTCGCGAAGGTGACCCAGCTCAAGCTGGCCGTAGCGCGCGGCATCAAGAAGTTCGTTCTCGACGGCGGTTTCCTGTTCGCCATGTGTTCGGCCGTCGATTCGCTCGACATCGCGCTTGCGGCAAACGGCACCGACATCGTCGCGACGGAGCTGGACGGGGACCCGCCCGACCCGCTGTATGCGTCGAAACTCGACTTCAGCCAGACATTCGCGTTCCAGAACTTCAGCCTGATCACCGACCCGATGGTGTACGAGTTTTCCGATATCGACGTTTCGAACAACTACATGGGAGATGCCGGCACATTCAAGCTGTTCGAGTTTTCGGCGAAGGTCGACCCGATCCCGACGATGCTCACCCAGAACCACCGCGGCGTCATCGACGGCTTCTTCGGCCAGACCACCGGGTTTCGCAAGAGTCTGCTGAAGCCCGCCGTCACGGTGATGGCCGAAAGCAACGACGGCCTATCGGTGAAATATATCAGGGGCGATATCGGCAAGGGAACCTTCTGTTTCTTCGGCGGCCACGACCCGGCCGACGTCAGCCACGTCGTCGGGGAGGGCCCGACGAAGCTCGACCTGCACAAGAACAGCCCCGGCTACCGTCTCATTCTGAACAACATCCTCTTCCCCGCCGCAAAAAAGAAAGAACGAAAAACCTGACGAGCCGCATATCGTCACGGTTCGAGGCCTGAGCACACCCTATGCTTTCCACGTTTCTGCCCCTGATTCTGCTGGCGTACGGCACCTCCGAACTTGCGGGAACGGCCGCCTTCCTCCCGCTGACGGCTGCGGCCTGCTGGCTCCTGCTGACCTGGGCCTGGACGTGCGTGCTGCTGCCGGGGGCACTGACGCGACTGCGGTGCGAAGGACGCCTTCCGGGATTCAACGAGGCGCAGACGGGGTTTTCCTGGCTGGTCACGGGCTGGATCATCCTCCTTCACGCCGTCTCGGACCCGGCGGCCTGGCTCGTGCCCGGCCTGTATCGGACGTTTCCCCAAGCGTGGCCGATGTTCGTCTCGATCGTCCTCTACGCCGGCATTCTCTGGATCGTGCGTGTGCCGTTCCGAGCCGCCTGGAGCCGGATCTTCGACCCCGACCAGACGCCCGAGGAGTTCTTCCGCGCCCGCATGACGCTTCCCATCCTGTTTTTCCCACCGATGCTGCTCTGGATGGCAATCGAGGACTCGTGGCTAGGCGCAATGCGCCTGCCAGGCCTCAGCGACCTCGAGAACTTCGTAATGGCGCCGCTGTTCTTCGTCGGCCTCTACCTGTTCTCGCCGAACCTGTTCAACTGGGCGTGGCGCGCGACACCGATGGAGCCGGGCCCCCTGCGATCCGCCATCGTCAACCTGGCGGCAAGGGCCGAGACCCCCATCGCGGGAGTCAGGCTATGGGACACCTTCCGCGAGCCGATTCCGAACGCGGCGGTCGCGGGTCTATTTTCCAAATACCGTTTTGTATATATGACTAAGTATATTATGGAGATCTTCGACGAGAGGCAGATTCTGGCCGTCGTCGCGCATGAACTCGGCCACCTCCGACTTGGTCACGTCTGGACCTACATGATTTTCTCACTCGACCTGGTCTTCCTCTCCCTGTTCGCGAAGATCCAGCTGTTCCTTCGCCTGCCGTGGTATGCGGCACAAGCCGAGTCGCTCAACTCGGTCGTCGACCTGGTCGTGTTTCTCGGCGTGTTCATAGTCTTCTTCACGTCCCTGACCCGCCACAGCGAGCGGCAGGCCGATCGGTTCGCGGCGGCACTCGTCGGGGGCGAGACATTCGCCGGCACTCTCGAACGCCTGCAGGAGTTCGTCTCGCCGGTTCCGTCGCGCTGGCCGAAATGGACGCTCACCCACCCGGAATTCGGTGAGCGGACGTCCGTTGCACGGTCCTGGAACGGTTCCGCCGAGCGGCTGATTTCATCGGAACGAAAACTGAGGCTTGGCCTGCTGGCACTGGGAATCGCCGCCTGTTTCGCGGCCTGGCCCGGCATGGCGTCGGTTCATCGGCTGGCCGAAATGGCCGATGCCGTCAGCATGGGAAGGCCCGGCGAGGCCGTGCGCATCTGGAACGCGCTTCCGCCTGAGCTGAAAACGCATCCCGAGGCGGCAGCGCAACGGGCAGCGCTGGCGTTCCAGTCCGGAGACTGGGCGTTCGTGCTTCGCCAGGCTGCCCGTGCGAGCTGGGGTGACGGCGCGCCGTCCCCCGACGGTCAGCTCTCAGAGATACCGCATCATACGCGTCCGCCAGAAGTTGCTCTTCACTTCGAGATCGTGCAGTTTCTGCTGGAGCTGCTTGACCTCGGGCGAGTTCATGGCGTATCCCTTTTTGATGAGGCTTTCGATCATCTCCAGATTCCGCTCGGTCAGCGATGAGTAGCGCTGGATCTGGTTCATGACGAAATCCTCGTCGTCGGGCGGCACAAAGGTCGGCAGCGATCTTTCGCGAATATCCGACATGTTCGAGACTCCTTCGAAGTATATTGAAGGGCATCCCACCTATCGGCGGAGATCCGTGAAACGTTTAGTATGTACAGCCATCTTTTTTCTGACCCTTCTCGTCTGCGCGCCCGGGGCCGACGCCGCGCCGGTTTCTCGATACGATCTTCTGGAAAAGGCCTGCCGGACTTTCTGGGACCGTACGCCCGACGAAGCCGCCGTGCTGCGCTCCGATCTGCTCAAGCCGTTTCCCGACGGCCGCATCCATCTCGACTGGCCAGCGACGCGGGGAACCGCCCTGCTCGTCCTGTACGAACTCCTCGGCCCGGCAACGGCGTTCGCGACCCCGGCCGCCACGTTCACAGATATCGCCGCCGGCACCCCGCTCGGTTCAGCTGCGGCCGCCATCGGCGGATGTTTCGAATCCGCATCGAAGCGCCGATTCATGCCCGACCGGCTGCTCGCGGAGGGCGATTTCGCGAAAACACTCGCCGCCGTCAGGAAGGCCTTTGTCATCCCCACCGAGACCCCGGAGTGGCTGGTTCCGCGCGAAACTGTGAAGCAGGAGTCGGTGAACGCGCTCGGACGCCGCTTCCCCGTCGATTTCACCTTCGACGATCCTCTGAAACGCGAGAATCTCGATGAAACCGGCGCGACCGACGCACGGCGGCTGGAGCGGATGCACGGTCTCGTGAACCCCGACCAGATGGCGCCGCAGGAGGCATTCGACCTGACGACCGCCCTTTCAGGGATGGAGGAGCTCGAGAAAACTCTCGACACCCTCGAGATCACGGTTCATGAGCTCACGACGGAGGAAATACCGCCCGAACGCGTTTCGGATGCCCTCGCGGCGTTCGACGAAATCACCGCAATTCTCGCGGGAACGACGGACAAGCTGCGCTTTTCCCGCCGGCACCTCGAGGCTGCCATCCTGACCGACCCGGAGCGGCTTCGCGATGCAGCCGGTCTTCGCGTCCGCATTCTCGACAGCCAGCGACGCATTGCGCGACTGAAGGAAAAAATCGACGCCCGCCGTCCCTCGCTCGCCGGAGCGAAGTGACTCCGCCGGCGATTACGGCAATCGCAGCCAGGCGGCAAACATGATCACCAGGCAGGGGATCGCCACCAGCGCGATGACCTTGCGAAGCGAAGCCTTGAAGAACTCCTGCGTCATCGACAGGCAGAGATGCGACGGAGTGAGGAAGGCCCCGACCAGCCCCGACGCATAGGCGAACTGGAGCCAGGCCAGGCGCTGGTCGGCCGGCCACATCGGCAGCAGCAGGGGAAAGACGGCCCCGACGAACCCGGTCGTGACGCCGGTCAGGGCCCCCATCACAAACGGCAGCAGGAAGGAAAGCCCCGCCATCGGCAATCCCGCGCCAATCAAAAATTCGCTGAATCGGCCGAGCATGCCGGTTTCAGCCAGCTCCCGGCCGAACAGGAACACGCTCCAGATCAGCGCCAGGATGGGGAGATGCAGCGAGTTCCTGCAGGAGTTCCAGAAGTCCGACGGCGACACCCGCTCGGCAAGTGCGAACAGCGTGATGATCACGACCAGGCCGATCACCAGCGGTACGCTGAACAGCGCCAGAACGATGACGCCGAGCAGAGGCCAGAGTTCGGAAAGCGTCATCCATGCGGTCGGCCGCCCAGGCACCCGTTCTGCCTGCACCAGGCCGTCGTCCACTGAATCCGATGCCGGCGGCGCGCCAGCGCGGACGAGAAACAGCGCCAAGCCGGCAACGAACGCCGTCGCAGAGAGAGGCAGAAACGCCCACGTCAGCGCGATCGGTTCGACGCGCGCCAGGCCCGCGCAGAGGATGATTCCCGGGTACAGCGGGAACGCGAGTTCCCAGCAGTGGCGGAACCAGTAGTTGCTGAACACCTTTTCCTCGCGGGAGACCGACATGCGATTGCCGACACGATCGGTGATGGGGGCGGTGAACATCGCCCCACCCGGCATCGGGATCAGCCCTACGAGCCCCGGCACGGCCACCATCACGGCCCGGGGGTCGCGAAACAGCCGGTTGAGAACGGAGGTGATCCGCTCCATTCGGCCGGTTTTCTGCAGCAGGTGCGAATACAGGTAAATCAGCACGACGATCGCCAGCAGTTCGAGAACCGACCGATCCGCGCTGACCGCCGCGGCATCGCCCAGCAGGCCGCGCAGCCCTCTTCCGCCGACCAGTCCCGCTGCGACGGCTGTGGTGAGAATGGCCGACCAGAGAGAAAAGCCGCTCATGAAGCGCTTTATCGCCATCACCATGGTGTCAGATCCCGATGTGTGAAATGCTGCATGTTCCGAATGCCCGTTTTCATATATAGGCCCTTCCTCAGCAGGTTTCAAGACTCGATGAAGCTTCTCTCCCAACCGGACTTGTATCTTTCGCAGCATCCTCTTACAATATATGGAAGCCTGGGACACCCCCAGAGATGGTGTCGGGCATATGAGAGGTGTTGCGCGATGAAGAGGTTACTCCATCTCTTCCTCCTTTTTCCTGTAAGCATGATGATTTGTGTCCTGGGCAGCGGTATTGCCCTAGGTTCCGGCATCACATGCCTTGTTCCAAGCATCAAGAGGCTGGGAACCGTCCTTCCCACGCTGAATCCGACCGGGATCACCGCTCGGATCGGTCCCAGACCCCTTGCGCCGCAATGCTCCACGAAGCGTCGCGGTCATCATGCCACCCTACTATCAATATAGATTGATATAATATTTTTATGAATACGAGAGATATCTGAGAGGGAATATTGTATGAAGAGTTCGTCCCGCCGTTTCCACGTTTGTCCGATTCGATCGGTGCTGATCGTCCTGATTGCCTTCTCCACCCTGGCCTTGATCGGATGCTTTGGGGGCGGCGGGGGCGGAGTGACCGGCCCGGACTCCGCGGACCGGAACCAGGTCGCCGTGCGTGTCCAGGGTCTGCTCAACGTCCTGGTTTCCGGTGACGGAGCGGCGCTGAAAGAGTTTCTTCCATCGACACTGGGCGAAGACATTCCGGAGAGCGGTCGTTTCCGGCCGCTGTTCGTGCAGAGTTTCGGGAACGACCTGATCGACCCTTCCGA
>JAKJFL010000787.1:0-1652 GCA_022704935.1 Candidatus Rifleibacteriota bacterium | reverse complement strand
TCCGCGAGCATGCCTCGGCGCAGCTCGGAAATCTGCAGGATCTGGCGGCGGAAATACCACACCAGCACGCCGAAAAAGATGCCGAACAGCACGGAGATGATGGACAGCCGCTTCAGAGCGTGCTGAAGCGGCTGAAGCCGCTCGGCAAGATCGGCGAGGTCGAGATCGAGCCCGACGGTGCCGACGAAACGGTGCTGAGAGTCGAAAAACGGGGCATACGCGCTGATGAAGGTGCCCCATCGGTCGGTGTACGGCTCGTCGTCGACGGTGGCGATCTGCTCCGTCAAGGCTCGGATCAGGCTGGGGCTCGCGTCGGGATACGGGGACATGATCTCGGGCGGATCGTCCGGAATGCCATCGCCATCGATATCATACTGTGGACTATTGTCAACGATGAAAAAGACCTTCCCGTCCTTCCATACATTGGTGTAGGCATATCGGACGTGGGCAGAGGCTTTTCGCAGCGATTCGAGCTTACCTGCCAGGGCGAGGAATTCGGCGCTCGTTCTCTGATCCGACGATTTCAGAAGACGATGGACATCGCCGTCGATCGAGAGAGCCGCCGAAGATGCAAGGCGGATCAGTCCCTCCCGGATTTCCCGAAGAACCGCTTCCCGGGCTCGAAGATATGTGAGCCCGGTGCTGGCCCCCAGCGCGACGATCATGACCAGGGCGCAGACCAAGCCTTCAAGGCCCGGTCGCATCCGTGGAAGAGGGATTGCGCGGGTCGAAAGCGAACGAGGTTCGAAAAGCGCCGGATCACGGGCTGCCATGAGGCTATTTCCCGATTTCAAAGGCAGGGTCCGTTTCGCGAGACTCGACCAGTTCCTGGACAAAGGCGTCGATCCTGGCGGGCGAAACGCCTGGCATGATGATGAGATGCGCGATGTCTCCGGTAACGGCCAGGTGCCATCGCCGTGCGAGAGCGTCCGACGGACGCCGGATGACGACCGTGTTGGACCAGGGGTTGGCCCAGGCGTGCCATCCGACCTTCGTCAGCGCGCCGACCGCATACCGTGTCGCATCCATGCATTGACGTGCCCATTCGGCGAACCCGTTTCGGCCCTGCCGCTGTATGGTCTGCCACAGGATGAGCACGGACAGGCCGTTACGGGAGCCGGAGATCGTTCCATCGAAGGAACCGATGTAATCGATATGCCTTCTGATGCGATCGACATGCTCGCGGCGTGTCAGCAGAACGCCGCAGGGAATGCCCGAGCCGATGAACTTGTGGCCGGAAATGGCCACGCTGTCTATCGGAAGCGAAAAATCGACGGTGGGGGCCTCCGGCAGAAACGGAAGGAAACCGCCGAACAATGCAGCGTCGCAATGAATATAATAATTATTGATATTCATACGGCGCAGCGTCTCGATGATCCTGTGGACGTTGTCGATGGCCCCCTTCATCGTCGTCCCGATGTTCGCGTTGACGATCACCGCTGCCGGCCGCAGGCGGTCGAGCGTCGCCTCGAGGACCCCGTAATCCATTTCGCCGGAATGCTGGCTTTTGATGACTTCCCGGCTGAGACCGAGCAGACGGCCGGCTTTATCGACGCTGTAATGGGAATCCTGGGAAAACAGCAGCGGCGCGCCCGGAAACCGTTCGCGGCCGGTGAACAGGCCGTGCAGGTTGCTCTCGGTGCCGCCGTTGG
>JAKJFL010000110.1:0-8199 GCA_022704935.1 Candidatus Rifleibacteriota bacterium | reverse complement strand
TTCGGTCGAAATACCCCTTGAGCGCCTGGAGAATCATCGGTGAACCTCCGGACTTTGAGATGAGGGAACAAGGATGGTTCCAGCTTTCATTTCTGCTCGAAAGAACATTGGACGAATGTCATCTGGGTTCGAATAATCGAGATCGAAGAGCATCCACCCCAGATCCCTGGTTTCCCCAATGGAAGGAATGTTCATTGCCCCGGCATCTGCAAGACGAACATCAGCGGCAAATTCACGACATCCCAGATAGGGCTGATGAAAGTGCTGCCCCTTGCGAGCTCGGCGTTCGAACATGGCGGCGTATTTCGCTTCCGTCTCCGGAGGTGCCGAATTGCCAGCACCGGCAGCGGCCAATTCATCTCGATCCTGCAACCAGTCTGGAACTCGGTTCACCGTCTGGCTCCTTCGATCCGGTGGAAGAAAATCAAATTCGCCATGCAAGCGATATCTGACGTCCCGCAGAAACAAACCTGCTCGCTGCTGCCGATCATCCTCGATGAATACTCCCGATGACCGCGGTGAAGCGATTTTCCCGATCTCGTTCCGGCGAACCGACACCCACTTTATCGGTGCCAGCACATCGATGCGCGTGATTCGCCAGGATATGGCAGGTTTCCAGAGAATCGCATCGAAGATCGCCCTTGCAGCGGACGGGGTGATCACATCGTAGCTCACCCGCTCCACCTTCATTTCCGGGCGGGTGAAGCAGGCGAATTCCCCCCGCACGTCGAGACAGAATCCTTTCATGGCTGCCGTCCTTTCATGAACTTATATGAACAGATCTTCCGGCAAATATTGCTGACGATGAATATCCAGACCGACATTTTCACTATACAGTGTGCTATCTATCTGCACGAGAATAGAATCATGCAGACATTCGATGAATCCAACATCCTGCATTCTCTGCGCATGGGCTCTCGAGAGATTCACGACATACCGCTGCAAGGCCCGCATCGTTTCCTTTCCCAGTCCGCCATATCGTAAGGCATCGATCAAATCATCGTTCCCATCGTATCGAACGACAACCGGAACGGCATACTCGTCGATCAATCGGAATTCATCGCCAGCCGTTCGGAACTGCACATGGCCATCAGGGTTGGCGTTCCGGACCAGATTTTCGATCAGCCACTCTCGTCCGAGATCGTTTACATCACCATAGAGCTTCTGAAAATACATCCGAAACGAGTCGGGATGATCGGGCTGAAAGCCGGGCATCGAAGCCAGCACTCTCGTTGCCGATTCTCCCTTTCGCAACAATCCGGGCGGGGAAGGTTCGGGAGGCACGAACACAACCACCTTCCCCAGGCAGTCGAGAGAGCCTTCGCGATTGCATCGTCCTGCAGCCTGGTTGATCGAATCGAGACCTGCCAAGGCGCGATATACAACCGGAAAATCCAAATCCACGCCCGCTTCAACGAGTTGCGTGCTGACAACACGCACCGGACCATCGTCTTTCAGTCGTTCCTTGATCGTCCGGATGATCTTGGAACGATGAGCACCGCACATGAGAGCCGAAAGATGGATCGTTCCCTCCGGCATCGCCCTCCAGAGGTCGTAGCAATCCTTGCGCTTGTTAACGATGCACAGAACACGCTCGTGGCCGGAAATCTCCTGGGCAAGCTCTTCCCAGGCACGACGTTGATTCACGTCTTCAGGAAACTGAATATCCGTGCGTTTCAGGTTTTCATACAGTTTTCCGGGATTTGGAACGATTTCGGCGGGTTGCGTGCAAAGACTGTCGAGAGCAGGCTGCGTTGCAGTTGAAAGGACGACGGAAACTCCGAAATCGAGAACCAATCTGTTGATCGCTTCGACACAGGGAATCAGCCATTTCGGCGGAAGCAGTTGCGCTTCATCGAGGATGACGACGCTTTCGACTATGTTGTGGAGCTTGCGACATCGCCCTGGTTTTGCGGCATACAACGATTCAAAGAATTGTACATTCGTCGTAACGATGACCGGCGCATCCCAGTTTTCGGCAGCAAGGGCAAGCTCGGGGCGCTCACGTTCGCGTTCCGGAGAAAGATTCGAATGATGCTCAACCACGTTCTCTGCGCCGAAAAAGCGGCGCAGGACATCTGCGGTCTGTTCGATGATGCTCGTATATGGAATGACATAGATGATTCGCCGTTTTCCATGAATGACCGCATGATCGAGAGCAAATGCCGTTCCCGAAAGGGTTTTTCCACCTCCGGTCGGAACCGTCAGCGAAAACAGGCCGGAAGTCCTGCGTGCCGATTCACGGCAGGCATGCAAAATGGATGAGCGTATTTCGTTGATTTTCTTGCCAGGATCTTCTTCCTTGGCACGATTCATCATTCTATCCATTTCACGATCAAAGCCGCGTTTCAAATCGGCGAGCGTTGGGAACACCGGCCTACTGGCGGTGCGTTCCGGGGACATGAATCTCTCCGTGTCGAGAAAATCGGCATCGACGAGGCATGAATACAACATCCGAACCCAAAAGTGATAGGCAATGGCCAACCCGTTGCTGCAGGCCATCGAACATGCAGGAAGTTTCAGTGAAGTCTTCACCAGATCATTGCGCCATTTATCCCTCTCACGGATTGCATCAAGATTCGCTCTTTCGCTCTCGATTCTGTGGCTCAACGCGTCCTGCCCCCCATGCCAGTTCGGCAGACCGGCATGATGACCGGCTATGACATATGCCAGGGCTTTCCCAAGTGGACCTGGCCACTGGTTCATTCCGATGATGGCTCCGACGCCCGAGTGATTGACCCTTCCGCCAGAATCGTCATCGAATTCGGAGGCTTCCAACCCGTTTTCTCGGCGGAGATATCCTTGAAACGCCGGATGCGCCTTCCCCACATCATGAAGAAAGCCCGATATCCAGCCCCATTCTGCCGATTGGAACTTATCGGCAAACGCAGAGGCATACTCCGCGGCAGCATGAAGGTGGCCTTCGAGAGATTGCCATCTGACACTTCCATCTTGGCATCGACGGGTATGGGCATAAAGCTCCGGCATGCAAGTCACCTCGCATTGAAATCAATATACTTTTTCAACTATATTATTTTGAAGCATCGAGTGTCAACATCCTGTTTGGAAAATCTTTTCCAGAATATATGGAGCGCCGGCCAAGAATCTTATCGGGCCACATGACCCGTCGTTCTTTGGCGACAGACTGATCGTGTCTCGTCTTTTCCGTTTTTGGTATCATAGGCAACATGAGTATGAGCGAATCGGAAGCATTTGCGAAGACGCAGTTCAGGCTGTCGGGGCATCTGTTTTTTATCGTGTTTGGTATTATGTTTATTGCGATAGAAACACTGCTCGGACAACTTTTTTATCTTACGCTCGAACGGGGGATTCTGCTGATCCTGGGGTTGGGCATCGCGCTCACGGCGATCGCCCTGTTCGCGCGGCGGCTCGTCGACGCGGTACTCGGGCGGTGTGGCATGATGATGCCAACGATCGTGTTGTGGATGTATCCGCTCGCGACCCTCGCCCTGACGTGGCTGCTCTCGTGGGTCCTTCTGAAAGTCGTTCCGGACATCGCGGGGCGGGGCTGCTGGACCGGCCTGCTGAGGCTGAATGCGAAAACGGTCACCGGCGCCTTCAACGGGCCGTTTCTATCTTTCTTCCTCGTCATCCTCGCCTGGACGCTCGTCGAAGCCTGGCGGTATCTGCGCTGGTCGATCGGCTGGGCGGATTTCGTCACGCAACTCTCCGCCGAAGGCGGCCTGCCGCCGGTCGAGGTCATGGCTCAGCGGCGCGAACGTCAGCGGGAAATCGAAGCCGACCGCGAGAAGGCGAGGCACTGGAACCGTTGGGCAACCCTGGCCGTTTTCGCAGGCATGATCGGCGCCTTCGTCTGGATCACCTTCTTCCGCCCGGAACTTATCCTGTATTACCGCGGAATGGCGCAGCTGAGGACGTTCCAGAAGCCAGAGGCCGCGCTCGCCGCGTTCGAGCAGCTCATCCGGAAATATCCGGACTACCGATATGCCGACTCGGTCAAGTATTACATCGCCTGGGTCGAAGAACGCCGGCTGAACCGGTTCGCCGACGCGGCGCATTCCTACGAGGTCTACCTTCGCGAATACGGCTCCGACAACGTTTGGGCCGACGACGTTCTTGCGAACCTCGTCCGCCTCTCGCTCGACAAACTGAACGATCCGGCGGCGGCACTCCGCTGGACGGCGGAATACCGGCGCACCTTCCCCGAAGGGATCATGGCGCCGCACGTCGCCCTCTACGAGATCCGCGCCCTGATGGCCCTCGGCCGCACCGACGAGGCGCGCACCGCCCTGGCGGCCGCACGCAGTCGGTTTGGCGCCACCGACGTCATCATCTACGACAGCGAAGACGACTACGCCGGCCGCATCCCCTTCGAAGCCGCCGCCGCCGCCCTTGGTCTGTAGCCACTTCCGTTTCAAACTTCACTCTTCGAACTTCAAACTTCCTTTCTCTCCCGTGGTATACTTCGGCGGGATCGAGATTCTTCGCAGAGGAACATCTATGGCCGAAATACGCACGCTCAAAGGCGATTGTCAGATACAGCGCGAACTTGAGGACCTCGTCACCGACCTCAAGTCCACCCTCATCACCAAACGGCTCAAGGCCGTGAAGTCGCTGGGGAAGCTGAAGACGCCCCTGGCCGTCGATCCGCTGAAAGACGTGCTGGCGGACCGCTCGAAAGAGGTGCGGTGCGCCGCCATCGAGGCGCTCGCCGCGATCGGACCGGCGAATCTCGTCGAACTGATGATACCGCTCTCGCGCGACCGTTCGGCCGACGTGCGACTCCGGGTCGCCTACGCCCTAACAGGCCGCGACACCGAGGAGGCCGTCCGGTGCCTGCTCGACCTGATGCGCGACCTCAAGGACAGCGTCGCCGTGATGGCGGCGAAATGTCTCGCCCGCAGTCCCCGGGCCGCTCTTGCGATCCTGATCCGCCAGTTCGGTGACAAGAACTGGAAGATCCGTTCGCGGTCGGCGATGGCCGTCAGCCGCATGGGCCGCACCGCCGCCGATGCACTCAAGGCCTCGCTCGACGATCCCGATCCGAACATCCGGTTCTGGTCCGCCATCTGCCTCGGCCGCCTGCGCGACCGGAGCCTCACGAAAGACCTCGTCGCCAGGCTCTCCGACCCGGAAACAGGCGTGCGGATGGCCGTTCTGCGGGCCCTGCGCGAGATCGGCGACCCAAGCGTCGTCGGAAAACTTTTCGAAGCACTGTCCCAGCCGTCCGAGCAGGTTCGAGACCTGATCTACGAGACATTGAAGGATTTCGGCACCCATTCTATACCTTTCCTTATGGAATCACTCTCCAGTGAATACTGGATGGGACGCTCGCTTGCCGCCCGCGCCCTCGCCGAGATGGGCAGCGAGGCAATCTCGCCCCTCACGGCTGCACTCGAAAGCCAGGATAAGGAACGGCGGTTCTGGGCCGTCAAGATCCTCGGCCAGATGCGTGAGGAGTCGGCCCTGCCCGAGATCCGGAAGTTCCTCACCGACCAGGATTCGGAAATCCGCATGGCCGCCGTCCAGGCTCTGGGGGGGTTCCCCCAGGCCGACACCGTTCCGATGCTCGTCGAAAGATTCCTCGATCCCTCCTGGGTCGTCCGCCGTGAAGCGTGCAGATCGGCCGTCGCCTGTGGCATGCCGGCCGTTCAGGCGCTCCTCAACGCCCTCGGCTCGGTCGAAGAGGACGTGCGATACTGGGCGCTGCGTGCGCTCGGAGACATCAGACCCGCGGGCATCTTCCCGGAGATCGTGAAACTGCTTCGCGACCGGTCCTGGACGATCCGTAAAACCGCGTCCGACGTGCTGAGCACGTTCGGAAGCGAAGCTCTGGTCGAACTGACGAACCTGGCTTCCGAAGGCGACTCCGAGGTCCGATACTGGGTGCTTCAGGCCCTCGGAAAGATAGGATCGAATATATCTCTCCCCCTCCTGTTCCGCGCCCTCGAAGACCCTTCCGAGGCGATTCGCAACTCGGCCCAGAAAGCTCTCGCCAACTACGGCACGAGCATCCTGGATGACCTGCTGGCCCTGTTCAAGAGCGACAAGCGACGGCTGCTGGAAAGCGTCGTCCAGACCCTGCGCCAGATGCCCGCCGAGCTCGTCGTACCGCGTCTCTGCCAGGCGCTGGGCAAGTATGACGAGCATTTCAGCTACTGGATCCGGCGCGTGCTCGAAGGGTTCCCCGCGCAGGCGCGCAAGCCCATCATCCAGCTGCTCGAGAGCAAGGCGAACGAGGTCCGGCGCCAGGCGATCCTGGCCCTCGGCCAGATCGGCCGCCAGGAGGATGCCGAGACCGTCGCCGCGCACCTGAAGGACGAACACTGGCCGGCCCGCATCGCCGCGGCCGAGACGCTCGGAACGCTTTCGGCGCCCGAATCGGTCGAGGCCCTGCTCGACGCGCTCGAGGACGACGACGAGGACCTGTCGATGGCGGCCTGCAAGGCCCTTGGCCGCATCGGCGACGACCGCGCGGTGCCCGGCCTCATGTCCGCCCTACAGCGCGAGTCGTGGACCGTCAAGGCCCACGCCGTCCAGACGCTCGGCCGCATGAAGGCCCGACGGGCCATTCCCGATCTGCTCCGGATGCTCGACGAAGAGGCGCTCGACCTGAAGATCCCGGTCGTGCGGGCCATAGGCGAGATCCGGTATGCGGACAGCTACAAGGCCCTTCGCGAGAGATTCGAACGGGAAATCGACATCGAGGCCCGCGTCGCCTATATCGACGCGTTCGCCCTGCTCGGCCAGCCGGCGATCGTGCCCGAGCTCGTCGAGCTCCTCAAGCCAATCCACCCCTGGGAGGAACGGCGCGCCGCGATCAAGGCCCTCGGCCAGCTGCGCCCGCCCGCCGCCCAGGCTCCGCTTCTCGAAGTGCTCAAGGACAACGACCCGCTGATCAGCCGCGAGGCCCTGACGGCGCTCAAGACCATCATGCCCCCCGAGGAGTTCCGCCGGATGGAAGACCTGCTGAACACGACCAGGCGCAAGCAGGAAGCGTTCCAGAGCCACTTCCAGGAAGGCATGCGACAGATGCGACTCGGCGCGATGGCCGACGCCGAACGCGAACTCAAATCCGCGCTGAAGATCAACCCGAAGGCGGCCTACGTCTACTCGGCCCTCGGGAACCTGTATTACAAGACCGGAAAGCTTATCGACGCCACCAAGGCCTACGTGGCAGCCGTCCAGGTCGAGCCGCGCGACATCACCCTCAGGCTCAATCTCGGCATGGTCTATTATCGGCGCCGCGCGTACAGAGAGGCACTTGCCACGTTCCAGGCCATCGCGAACGCGGTCGACCCACGCAGCCAGCACGGCACGTATTCGGCCAAGATGATCGAAAAGATCCAGATCGAGGCGAAACAACTCCAGGGAAGCGTCTGACGGAATCGTCGACGCGAGGGCTCCACCCCTCACGGAACCAGTGACCCCGGCACAATGCACACAATCGTCCCTCCCGAGGTCGCCGAGCGGCGCCGTCTTCGCGGCGTCTCGGCGGCTTTATATATAATTCTTATTATATATTTTATTTTTTCCTATCTTTCTTCCGCCGATGCGAAGCCGTGCAGATTCTGCAACGTTTCGATAGCCAACCAGGCGACGGTGTGCCCATCGTGTCTACGGGCGATCGCATGGCCATCCACGCCGCCGCGTTCACGACGGGCGGTCGTCGTGGTCCGAACGGGCCGAGACGCGTTCATCCGCGGTCCGAACGACGCGCTTCCGTCGGCACGCACGGCGGCGAATGCCGGCGGCCCATCGTCCGGGCCCCTGGGCTCCTGGTATTCGGCGACGGGGTTGCGATATCTCGTGCGCTTCGACATCCCGGAAGCCTGCCGGGAAGCCGGCATCGATCCGGCCTCCTGGACCCCGAACCGCGCCACGCTCGTGGTGCGCCTCACGCCGGAGGGTGACGCCCGCGAGGATGTTCCGCTCGTTGTTTACGCCCTCGCCCGTCCATTCGAAGAGGGAACAGGCTCCCCGGGTCTGAATTTCCGGAACGACCGGGGCTGTACCTGGTTCCGGGCGACAACCGAACTTCCGTGGGCGACAGCAGGAGGGGATTATTTTTCCCAGCCGCGCGCCTGGGGGACACTGCCCCGCACGGGGGCGGCCGAGGTCGAGATCGATGTCACCGATATCATCCGTACGGTCTTCGATGCGCATCACAGAATGGGGAAGTGGGAGGATTTCGGCCTGATCCTCATGCGGGATCCC
>JAKJFL010000109.1:0-8223 GCA_022704935.1 Candidatus Rifleibacteriota bacterium | reverse complement strand
CCGACGCGGCCGGGCGACGAGATCCTGCCCGAAGTAGGTCCGTTCCTTGATCCGTTTGATCTCGCGCCGGTCGATCGCGCCCTTCGTCTCGCCGATCAGCCATTCCCAGGCACACATGAGGAATCCGCCGCTCCCGCAGGCGGGGTCGATGACGGTGAAATCCTTCTTCCCGCGCGGGTCTGGTTTCATAACACTTACAATAGATTGGATGAGCGGGCGCGGCGTGAAATACTGGCCGGCCCCCTTCTTCCCTTCGGATGCGGCCTTTTCCAGCAGCCCCTCGAACGCCTCGCCCTTCACGTCGACGTCGAGCGCAGTCCACTCCTCCTCGTCGATCATGGCAACGAGCTTCTTGAGGTTGACGGGATTGTTGAACCGGGGCATGGCCTGGGCGAAGATGTCGCCCAGCAGCCCCTTTGCATCGCGAAGTTTCTGCAAGATGCCGGTGTAATGGTCGATGAGCGGCTGACCGGAGAGATTCTTCAGGCTTCCCCAGCCGCACCCCTTGGGAATCTCGACTTCCTTCTCGTCGGCCATCTTCAGGAACAGCAGGTACGTGAGCTGTTCGATGTAATCCCCGTAATCGACGCCGTCGTGGCGCAGCGTGTGACAGAAGCCCCAGAGTTTGTTGACGATATCAGACATCGTGGCACCATCGTTTCATTGGTGTAACTCGGCCGCCGCTAACCGCGCGGGTGAGGGTCCCATTGAACACGATGCGGCCGGTTTAGGCAACCATCGCTTCGTTGAGCTGCGACAAAAACTCGTCGAGACGGTCGGAAAAGACTTTTCTGGCGCGGCTGATGCCGCCTTTCCTCTCGAAAATCGGGATCTGCACAAAATCCTCTTTTCCGATGGAGAGGTGCGTGATCAGATGCTCGCGAATGAGGGCGAGCCAGGCCTTCTGCTCCTCGGAAAATGAAGCGCCGCCGCAGACGTTGGCGAGCGCACGGTCGACGCGCTCCGCCGCCGTCAGAAGAGGCTCCTGGGCCATCGCGGCGTGTTTCACCATCGAAATGACATCCACCAACGGCTTCTTGTGAACGATCTCGTGCGCCTTCCGCAGGTCCTCTTCGCTGAATGCCGCGTCCCGCAACAACCGGCGCAGGTCTTCGAGCGTCTCGACGGACCAGCTTTTCGGCTTGTTCAGCAGGACGCGCAACGCGTCGATCTCATCCCGTTTTCCGGCGACAAAGGCGGAAAATTCATAGAGATAATCGGCCGGCACGAGTAGCTTGTCCCCTCGCCGGATCTTGTATTCCGACGTCACCTTATCCGGGGCATCCGGTGCGATCAGGAACGTGCGGGGCGCCCGGGGATACTGTTCGAGAAGCTCCTGGAACTCCTTGTCGCGCAGAATGCCCATGACCGCCGTGAAATCGTTCTTCACGCGGTCGGGAAGACCTTCCGTAAAGGCTCCGATATCGCCATCGGGAATGAACTTCGCGAACATATCCCGGGCCTTGCCCGACATGTCCTTCTCGATGCGGCGCAGCCGGCCGATCAACCGGCGGACGTTGTAATCACGTTCTATATTTTGCCAGATATTTTCGATGATCTCGACGATGCCGACCGGCTTCGTTCCGGCGCGATCGACCTCGAAGCCGCCGGTATCCTTGAAATACTCGATAAGCGTTCCGCCGAAGCAGTCGAAGATGGTGAAATGGGTTTTGTTGATGTCGGGACACCGACGCGTGCCGCGTCCGAGCATCTGTTCCCACAGAATGCGGGATTTCACGGGCCGCAGGAACACGATGAACTCGAGGGCCGGGATATCGATGCCGGTCGAAAGCATGTCGACGGAGACGACGACCTTCGGAGCCGGCCGGTTCCGAAATTCGCGAATACGCTGCAGCGGTCGGTCGACGTTCTTGTTCCCGGTGATCTTCTGGACGAATGCATCCCCCTCGCCGAACACCCCCCGGCAGATCGAGACGAGCTGGTCCGCATGAGAGGTGTGCTGGATATCGTTGACGGCGAAGATCAGCGTCTTGGGGAAGCGGCCGGTGCGGGCCTGGTGTTCCCGGGCGTATCGGGCGATTTCCTGGATGATCTTCCGGTTCGACTCGGGCACGGTGATCTTTGATTCTATATCGGTCGATTCATATTTCCGCTCGTCTTCGAGGTGGTCGAGCCGCTGCGTGCCGCTTTTTGTGTCGACGTAATGCACCCGTTCGCCTTCCTTCAGAAACGTGCCTTTGATACGAACTTCCGATCTGATCGCAACGGCGTCGTAGTCGACCAGCCATCCGTCATGGATGGCCTCCTGGACGGTGTAGCGGAACACCGGTTCCCCGAAGACGGCCACGGTGTGTTTGGCCGGTGTCGCGGTCAGGCCGATTTTGACGGCATCGAAGTGATCGATGGTCCGCTGCCAGACGAGATCGTCGGCGGCCGTGTATCCGCGGTGGCACTCGTCGGCGATGATGACGTCGAACGCATGGATCGGTATGTCGAGGCGGTCCGCATCGTCGGTCAGTTCGGGATCGGCCGCATCCTGCGCGAAGCCGCCTTCCCGGCCGAATAAATTGATCGCCATACGCTGGATGGTGCAGACGTAGACGAACGTCTGCGTGCCGTCCGGCCTCGTCAGATAGGCTTCGGGAAGGACCTTCGGATCGAACGGTTCGTTTTCGTCGAAATCTTCGCGCTTGAAGCGCTGGGAATAGACTTCGTATTCCTGGTCGAACTTCCGGCCGTGCGGCGTATTGAACGAGGCCAGCTCGCGAACGGCCTGGGCGGCAAGGGCTTTGCGGTCGACGAGGAAGAGAATGCGGCGGGCGTATCCGGAAGCCAGGAGACGGTACAGCAGGGCGGCGATGGTGAACGTCTTGCCGGTTCCGGTGGCCATCGCGATGAGCAGAGTCCGCTTCCGCTTTCCCAAGGCGGTTTCGGTATCGTTCACCGCCTGCTGTTGATAGGGGCGAAGGCGCGCGATGTCGGATACCGGCGTGGTCTGAAGCCATGACAGGGCCTTCCGCTGGTCGCATACGGCCATATCGGCCAGTGCGACCGGCGTATGAAGAGTGGCTATCTGGCGGGAAAGCGCCTTGTCATCGCGAATATCGATGAACCAGTGCGTTTCACCGTTGGACGAGTAGAGGAATGGAACCCGATACCCCTGCCAGTTGCCGGAAGCGGCGGCCGCGCCGAGCGAATACCGTTTTGCCTGTTCGAGAACATTCTGAGGCCCGACGGCCAGGCGCTTGGCTTCGAGGATGCCGAGCCAGGCTCCACCGACGAACAAAGCGTAATCCGCCGGCCCGTTCTCGGTGGGATACTCCCGCACGGCGTGGGCAGTCAGCGAGGCATGAACAAGGCCTTCTTCATGATCGACGATCGACCAGCCGAGAGCGCGCAGTTTCGTGTCGATGCGCACTCGGCGGGTTTGCCTCTCGGATTCGTCGGTGTATGATTGCCGGTTCATCTCGATTCGACTCAAAAGAGATTCGGACACCGGCCGTTTTGAGGAGCCGGTGTCCGAAGTATTTTATCAAAGAATCTATGTTATTGCATCAGGCGGGCTGGCCGCAGTCGGGGCAGCCTTTCCAGCCGGCCTCCATGGGGCGGCCGCATTTGCGGCAGGCGTTCTTCAGATGGCCGAGACAGAAGGGGCAGAAGGTGAAGGAACGGCCGATCGACTTCTGGCAGTGGGGGCAGGGCATCTGATTCTCGGGCTTGAGATGCTTGGGCACGGAAGGCTGGCTCGCGATGCGCTCATCCTTGTCGCCGATCAGGCTGACGGCGAAGATGGCGGCGGTGCGCACGTCTTCGGACGGGTCGGCGATCAGCTCCATCAGCGGCGGCAGGGCGCGGCGGTCGCCCATCGAGCCGAGGGCCTGGCAGGCGGCGGCGCGCACCGACGAGTGCGGGTCGTGGAGCGAGTCGAGCAGGCGACCGAACACCTTCGGCTCGTTGCTGCGTCCGAGCACGCGCACGGACCAGTAGCGGGCGTCGACGTTAGGGTCGGCGGCGGCGGAGAGGAGTTCCTCGCCGACGTCGAGGCCCTGTTCCCAGATCGCGTCGGCGGCGGTTTTGCGGATTATCCAGGTCTTGTGCGAGAGGTAGCCGACGAGCACCTTCTGGGCATCGCGTGTCTCGATCATCGCGATCGCGCGGATGGCCTCGAGTTTCGACTCCTCGGGATCACGGTCGACGATTTCGCAGAAAGTGCGGAGCAGCGCCGGATCGCAGTTGACGGCGACGAGCTTGATGACCCAGTATTTTGCCTCGACCGAGGCGCTGTGCAGGGCCTTCAGGACCGCCTCGGGGTTGAGGTCGTGAATGAGGGTCAGGCTGTCGTACGTCGCCTTTCGGACAGGCCAGTTTTTCTCCTCGAGGAGGGTGAGAAGCGCCGGCACCATCTGGGGGTCTCTGACATTGCCGGCGGCGCGGATGGCCGCCAGCCGCATGCGCTGGTTGGGGTTGGCGAACGCCTTGATGAGATACCTCGTCGCCTCGCCTCCCATCAGGCTGAGCGTCTGGACCATCCAGTAGTCGACGTCCTCCTCGTTCTTCGGAATCAGCTCGAGGAACCGCCCGAGCGCCGAGTCGCCGAGCGCGCCGATGATGCGCGACGCCGCGTGGCGGATGTTCCAGGACGGATCGGAGAATGCCTTCACCAGATGCGGCAGGGCCGCGTCTTTGTAGGCGAGAAACGCCTTCGTCAGATCGGCCTGGACCTCACCGTTCCGCTCTCCGATGACCGACATCAGCACGGGGATCGCCTCGTCACCCGGCAGTTTCCGGAGGTCGGCGATGGCCTTGCGGCGAATGTCCGCGCGCGCGCTGGTCAGGTTCTGCCTGTAGCGACCGAGTTCTTCCTGGTTCATGTGATCCTCCCGCTGAGAGCGCGATTCAATTGGTCATTGGCATGACGACGTAGCGGAACGGCTGGTCGTCGCCCTTCGGCCGCAGCACGCCCGGGTAGCTCGGCGTGGTCATTTCCAGAACGACTGCGTCGACGTCGGTGACGGCCAGAAAATCGAGCATGTAGACCGAGTTGAAGGCGATATTGATCGGCTCGCCATCGAGCGACGTCGGCAGGAACACCTCGGAACGGCCCTCCTCGCGCGACTCGGCCCAGATTTTGGTTTCATTCGGTCCGATATCGAATCTCACCATATAGCTGCTGTGGCGAGCGATCGGGGTGACCGACTTGAGGCTCTGAATGAGTTCCTTGCGATCGACGGTCAGCCGCCGGTTCGACTCCTTGGGCAGCACGCGATTGTAATCGGGGAACTTGCCGTCGATGAGCCGCGTGATCAGCTGGAACTGCGGCGCCGTCAGCACGAGCTGCTGCTGGAACAGGCCGATCGCGACCGTTTCGGCCGACTCGAGCAGTTTGATCGTGTCGGCGAGGGCGCGGGCCGGCAGGAGCAGCATCTTCCCGAACTCCGGCGGGAAGGCGACGTTGCGGATGTGCGTCACCGCGAGCCGGCGGCTGTCGGTGGCCGCGAGCGTGATCTCGCGCTCGGCTCCGAAGTTCCAGCAGATGCTGCGCTGGCTGGGGTTGCTGTCGTCGGTGCCGACCGCGATGCTGACTTCCTTCAGAGCGCGGCGGAGCTCTTCGGCGGCGATCTCGAAATGCGGATACGCCTCGGATTCCAGGCTCGGAATCGGAGGAAAGTCCTCGACGCCCTGGACCGGGATGCTGAACTTGTTGCGGCCGCACGCGATCTGGATCAGGTTCTCCTGGCCGTCGAGCAGCTCGCACCGCACCTCGGCGTTCGCGTCGCCGGGCATGCTGCCGATGATCTCCTGCAGCAGTTTCGCCGGGATCGTGAAGTGGCCGGGGGTTTCTATCGTCGCCGGTATACGGGCTAGCGCCATGATCTCGGTGTCGGTCCCCACGAGGCGGATCTCGCCGTTCTCGACGTTGACGAGCACGTTCGCCAGGATGGGCCGGACGCCCTTGACGGCCACGGCTCGGCCGACGATTCCCAGGGCGTCGCTCAACAGCCCGAGCGCAATCGAGAATTTCATTGTGTCTGCTCCTTGCTGATTTCCACGCGGACCATGATGCCGTTGCAGTTCCACTCACTGCCGGCTGTCGGGTCGGTCAGCGCCTGCAGGCTGACGGCGAGGGTCTCCTGACATATATAGTCGCCATGATTCAAAAGCATCTCGACGATGTCGGCGCGCTTCGCCTCGTCGGCCACGTACCACGCGGCGCGGATGCGATCCTGCACATCGAGGCCGGCATCCTTGCGCATGAACTGGATCTTGTTCACCAGCTCGCGGGCGAGACCCTCGAGAATCAGCGGCCGGGTCAGTTTCTTGTCGAGGGCGACGGTCAGGGTGCCCTCGGTCTGGACGGCCAGTTCGCCCGCCGCCTGCGTGCAGACCTCGACGTCCTCGGTCTTCAGCGTCACGGGGTTGCCGTCGATCTCGAACGCGTAGCCGCCGGCGGCGATCGCCTTGTGGACGTCGTTCCCGCTCGCGGCTTCCAGGTGGGCCTTGATCTTCGGGATGAACGCCTTGTAGGGGCCCTTGCCGATCGTGCGGAAGTTGGGCTTGATGATGTAGTTCGTGAGGGCGCCGCCGTCGGAGAGCATCGTGACTGCCTTCACGTTCAGCTCCTCCATGACGATGGCCTGCATTGCCTCGAGGGCCGCACGGTCGGCGGCCTCGGGAGCCACGACCTTCATTTCGGCGAGCGGCTGGCGAACCTTCAGGTTGTCTTCGTTGCGCGCGGCACGGCCGAGCTGGACGACGCGCATCACGAAGCCCATGCGGCGTTCGAGCATCTCGTCGAGCTGCGCCGTTTCGACGACGGGGTAGTCGCACAGGTGGACGCTGCGCGGCGCCTTCGCATCGATGCGGGCAACCAGGTTCTGATAAATACTTTCAGCTATAAATGGTGTGAAGGGTGCCACGAGCCGCGAGAAGCCGACCAGCACCTCCCACAGCGTGACGAACGCCGACAAGCTTTCGGCATCGGCGATCGAACCCCAGAACCGGCGCCGACTGCGGCGCACATACCAGTTCGACAGTTCGTCGACGAACGTCTCCATCGCCGCCGTCGCGCGGGTCACCTCGAACGCGTCCATCGCGGTGCGCACGTCGCCCACGACGCGGTTGAACCGCGAGACGATCCAGCGGTCGAGTTCGGTCCGCTGCGCGAGCGGCATCGTGTGCTGTTTCGGATCGAAGTTCTCGGTGTTGGCATACATGACGAAGAAGCTGTAGACGTTTTGCAGAGTGCCCAGGAAGCGGCTCTGCGCCTCGGCGATGCCGTCTTCGAAGAACCGGCGCGTGTTCCACGGCGCGGTGCTCGAGTAGAGGAACCAGCGGACCGCGTCGGCGCCGTATTTGTCGAACAGCTGCATGCAGTCGAGAACGTTTCCCTTCGACTTGCTCATCTTGATGCCGTTCTTGTCGCAGATCAGGCCCAGCACGACGACGTTCTTGTAGGCCGGGGCCTTGTGCAGGAACGTGCTGGTGACCAGCAGGCTGTAGAACCAGCCGCGCGTCTGGTCTACGGCTTCGCAGATGAAGTCGGCGGGAAACTGGCTCTTGAACTTCTCGACGTTCTCGAAGGGGTAGTGCCACTGCGCGGTGTGCATCGCCCCGGAATCGAACCAGCAGTCGATGACCTCGGGAACGCGCTTCATCAGGTCGCCGCACTTGTCGCACGCGATCTCGACCTCGTCGACGTAGGGTTTGTGCAGCTCGATCTCGTCGAACTTCTTCAGGGCGCGCTTCTTCAGCTCTTCCTTGCTGCCGATGAGAATCTGATGGCCGCAGTGGCATTTCCAGATCGGGAGCGGCGTTCCCCAGTAACGGTCGCGCGAGATCGCCCAGTCGATCATGTTCTCGAGGAAGTTGCCGAACCGGCCGTCCCGGATGTGCTCGGGATACCAGTTTATCTTCTTGTTGTTGGCGATAATCTCGTCCTTGATCGCCGTGGTGCGAATGAACCACGAGTGCCGCGCGTAATAGAGCAGGGGGCTGTCGCACCGCCAGCAGAAGGGGTAGGTGTGCTTGATGCGGCCCGACGAGAACAGCTTTCCCGACGCCTTCAGGTCACGGATGATGTCGCCGTCGGCCTCTTTCACGAAACGGCCGGCCCAGGGCGTGACCTCGGGCTTGAACTTGCCCTCGAGGTTTACCATCTGGACGACCGGCAGGTTGTTGGCCTGGCCGACGCGGTAGTCGTCCTCGCCGAACGCGGGGGCGATGTGGACGATACCGGTGCCGTCCTCGGTCGAGACGAAGTCG
>JAKJFL010000786.1:0-1671 GCA_022704935.1 Candidatus Rifleibacteriota bacterium | reverse complement strand
CCCGCCACCGTGATGAGCCTCATGTCTAGCCCTCCTTCGCGTGGCACAAACGTTTTCCCGCCTTCTTCCGCACGGAGGCCATATTATCATTGATATACATTATTATATTATCGTCATACATATTTCATAATTTTCACATTCGATCAGCACCACAAGACAATCTTTCTGTCACCCACCTCGCGCACCTCGACCGGGATGCCGTAGGTGTCGCTCAACAAGGGGGTCGTCATCACCTCGTCCAGCGGCCCGACGCGCCGCACCAGACCCTCGCGCATCAGGACGAGATGCGTTGCGATGGCAGCGGCGATCTCGGGCTCGTGCGTCGTCAGAATGATGGTGACACCTTTCTGTACGAGCGACCGGATGACACGCAGCAGGCGGCTCTTGTTGGCAAGATCGAGATGGGAGAACGGCTCGTCCAGCAGGAGCAGCGAGGGTTCCTGGGCCAGGGCGCGGGCAAGCAGGACCATCTGCAGCTCGCCGCCGCTGAGGCAGTTAACGGGCCGCGAAGCGAACGAGACGATGCCGCATCGCGCGATGGCATCCATGGCAATATCGACGTCCCTGTCGCCGGGCATCTCCAGGAGGCCGAGGTGCGGGGAACGGCCGAGCAGGACGGTCTCGAGAACCGTGTGCTCGAAGGCGGCGCTCTCGCGCTGCGGCACGAGGGCCATGCGGCAGCCAAGCTCACGACGGCCCCATTCCGCGACGGAACGGCCTTCGAACCGGACCGATCCGGCATGCGGTTGCAGCCAGCCCAACGCGAGATTCAGCAGGGTCGTCTTGCCGGCCCCGTTGGGGCCGAGAATAGCCGTGACGGTTCCCGGAACAACCATGAGGTCGATTCCTCGTGAAACCTCACGTTCACCGCCCGGATAGGCGAATGACACGTGCTCGAATCTCAGAAGTCCGTCATCCATCGTTGTTGGTATCCATCGTCATTTCGTGCGGTGCAGGGCGCCGCTCGTCATGAGGATCATGAAGCCGCCGGCGCCGACCAGCGATGTCAGGATGCCAAGCGGAATCTCGCCGGCCATGGCACATCGCGCGATATCGTCGCAGAGAACGGTCAGCATGCCACCCATCAGCATCGCAGCCGGCATGGAGCGCCGGCAGTCGGCCCCGAAGCATCGCCGCGCCAGATGCGGCACGATGAGCCCGACCCAGCCGATCATGCCCGCGATGGAAACCACCGCCGCCGTGGCGGCGACGGCCGCGAACAGCAGCACCGCGCGTTCGCGAGCCGGGGCCAGGCCGAGCGAGAAGGCCGTCGTATCATCCAGCCCGAGGGCGTTCAGCCGCCATCGCAAGAGCAGCAGGACGCCCAGCGCGAGAAGAACCACGGGAAGCACGGGGAGCAGGCGGTCCCAGGTGACGCTCCACAGCCCGCCCAGCAGCCAGAAGGTGATTTCGGGCAACTGGCTGAGGGGATCCGCCAGGTATTTCAGGATGCCGAGCGCGGACGAGAACAGAGCCGAAACGGCGATTCCGGCGAGAACTAGGCGAAGGAGCCAGCCCCCGAACCGCATGCGGATGGCGAGGGCATAGGAGAACAGCAGGCCCGCCACGGCGAAAAACGCCGCGAACCCCTGCACCAGAAATGCCTGATTTCCGAGGAAGACGATGCAGAAAGCAGCGCCGAACGCGGCGCCGGGCGACACTCCAAGGAAC
>JAKJFL010000108.1:0-8318 GCA_022704935.1 Candidatus Rifleibacteriota bacterium | reverse complement strand
CAGGCTGGTGTGCCGACACGTCCGCCGGCGTCACGGTGCGGCGCCAGACGCCCCGCTCGCCGCGATGCAGTGTGAGGCGGCCCACCTGCCTGGTCTGGTCGCGCTTGTCGAACAGAATGACATCGACCTTCGTCGCGAGCGGGGCCCAGAGCGCGAGCCGCGCCTGTCCGTTCTTCAGGGTGCAGCCGAGATCGTTTCCGTCATACGCAAATTTCTCGTCGATCATTCGCCAGGAAAGCGGAGCTCGAACGTCACGTCCGGCCGCGCCATCCGATGGCCCACACCAGACACCGAGGACCAGAAGTCCCGCAAACAGGATCCGCATCGTCCGGGGACGCTTTGTCATGTGCACGATCTCCTCCAAATGCCGATTCTGTTGGTCCGATTAATGCCGGGAATCTCCTGTATGCGCGATCCTCCTAGAGGCCTGCCCACAGGAGCTTTCACCGATGGTAGCGATGAAAGGGAAGAGTGTCAACGAATCGGGTGCGTGAAAGAATGAAATCTTAGAGCTGGTTCGAGGTTCCGGAGGCATTTCGAAATTTTGGAGTGCAAAATTTCCGGAGAGTCGTATAATGCGTGTTGACCGGGAAGACCCGGCCGTACCCCCAAAGATATAGGACGGGGGTGACCACAAACAGGGAATGGAGGTTGCAGATAATGAACAAAGTGGCTATTGCCAGTCCGGTCCGGACGCCCATCGGCTCCTTCGGAGGCGCCCTCGCGCCCCTGTCATGCGTCGAGATCGGCGCGAAAGCCGTCGAGGCTGTGCTCAAGCGCAGCGGCGTTGCCGCCGATGCGATCGAAGAGGTCTACCTGGGCAACGTCCTGCAGGCGACCAACGGCCAGAACCCGGCTCGCCAGGCTGCGATGAAAGGCGGCATCCCGCAGCAGGTCCCGGCGACCACGATCAACACCGTCTGCGGCTCGGGATTGCACGCGGTCGGACTTGCATTCAACTCGATTCGCGCCGGCCAGGCCGGGCTTGTGCTCGCGGGCGGCATGGAAAGCATGTCGAACGCCCCCTACGCGATGAAGGGCGCTCGCAACGGCATGCGCCTCGGCCACGGCGAAATCCTCGACACCATGGTGCTGGACGGTCTCACCTGCCCGTTCAACAATTATCACATGGGTATCACCGCCGAGAACGTCGCCGAGGAGTTCAAGGTCTCACGGCAGGAGCAGGACGAATTCGCCCTGCTGAGCCAGCAGCGCGCCGCCGCCGCCCGACAGGCCGGACGGTTCGCCGATGAAATAGTTCCTGTTATAATTAAGAACAAGAAGGGCGATGTCACCTTCAAGGATGACGAATACATCAGGGCCGATGCGGCTCTCGAAAAACTCGCCGGTCTCAAGCCCGCGTTCAAGAAAGACGGAACCGTCACGGCCGGCAACGCGTCCGGTCTCAACGATGGCGGCGCCGCGATGCTCGTCGCGTCCGAGGAAAAATGCAAGGACCTCAAACTGGCTCCGATGGCATTCATCCGCGGATACAGCCTGGTCGGCCTGCGACCCGAGATCATGGGCATGGGTCCCGTCTATGCGATCCGCAAGCTTCTCGAAGCGCAGAAACTGACGGTCGCCGACATCGACCTGTTCGAATTGAACGAGGCCTTCGCCTCCCAGTCTATCGCGGTCCGTAAAGAGCTCGGCATCAGCCTCGACAAGGTGAACGTGAACGGCGGAGCGATCGCCCTCGGCCATCCGATCGGGGCCAGCGGCGCCCGCATCCTGATCTCGCTCATGTACGAGATGAAGCGGAACAACAAAAAGCTCGGCATTGCCTCGCTGTGCATCGGCACGGGCATGGGAATCGCGATGCTCGTCGAAAACGCGAACATCTGAACCGGACGACAGGAGAACGATCATGAAAGAAGCAACTCATCTGAAACTGGACAAGAGCCTCGCCGAGTTCGAACTGGCGAAGACCCTGGTTCCGGGCGGCGTTGCGGGTATCCGGCGCCCCTACAACTTCGTCGAGGGCGAGTATCCGATCTACTTCACCGACGGCCAGGGCTGCCGCGTGCGCGACGTCGACGGGAACGAATACATCGATTACCTGTGTGCCTACGGCCCGATCATCCTCGGCTACCGCGAGAAGGAAGTCGATGATGCCGTCATCCGCCAGATTCAGGAACACGGCTTCTGTTTCTCGCTGACGCAGCCGATCCAGAACCAGCTCGTCCAGAAACTGCGCGAAGTGATCCCGAGCTGCGAGATGGCCTCGTTCGTGAAGACCGGTTCCGACGCGACGACCCTCGCCACCCGTGTCGCCCGCTGTTACACAGGTCGCAAGAAGATCCTGCGGTGCGGGTATCACGGCTGGCACGACTGGTGCGTCGAGGTGAAGGGCGGCATTCCCGAGAAGCTGTATGAGGACATCCACGAGTTTCACTACAACAACCTCGACGAGCTCGAGGCCCTGCTGAAACAGCACGGCGGCGACACCGCCGGCATCATCATCACGCCGTTCGGCCACCCGCTCGCTCTGCCGCTCCAGGAGCCCAAACCGGGCTTCCTCCAGGGCGTCCGCAAACTGGCCGATACATATGGATGCGTATTGATCTTTGACGAGATCCGCTCCGGCTTCCGCGTCTCGATCGGCGGTGCGCAGAAGCACTACGGCGTCACGCCCGACCTTTCCTGCTTCGGAAAGGCGCTCGCGAACGGCTACGAGATCGGCGCGCTCGTCGGCAAGGCGCAGTTCATGAAGAAGCTCGAGAAGGAGGCGTTCGTCTCCTCGACGTTCTTCCCGAACAGCCTTGCCATGGTCGCGGCTCTCAAGACGATCGAGATCATGCAGCGCGACAAGGTGCTCGATACGATGTGGAAGAAGGGCGAGAAGTTCATCGCTGACATGCGCAAGGTCGTCGCCGATGCCGATTGCGGCGCGGAAGTGTCCGGCATTCCGATGATGCAGTTCATCACCTTCGACAAGGAAGACACCGGCGTCTACAAGAAAAAGCGGCATGATTTCTACGCCCAGCTGATCCGGCGCGGCGTGTTCATGCAGCCCTATCACCACGGCTACATCTGTCACCGCCACACCGAGGCCGATCTCAAACACACGATCGACATGATCGCCGAGTCGCTCGCCTACGTGCGGGCGAAATACTGAGCGCGTGGAGGTATAGTGTAACCTATGGATAAACTGATCATCACCGCCGCGATCTGCGGCGCGGAAGTCACCAAGGAACACAATCCGGCCGTGCCCTACACGATCGCCGAGATCGCACGCGAGGCGAAAACGGCCCGAGACGCCGGGGCGTCGATCATCCATCTGCACGTGCGCGAGGACGACGGGAAGCCGACTCAGTCGGCGAAGCGGTTCGAGGCCGCCATCAAGGCGATCCGCGAGGCCTGCCCCGACGTCATCATCCAGCCCTCGACGGGCGGCGCGGTCGGCATGTCGAACGAGGAGCGCATGCAGCCGCTCCAGCTGAAGCCCGAAATGGCCACGCTCGACTGCGGGACCGTGAACTTCGGCGGCGACGAGATTTTCGTGAACACCGAGAACACGATCATCGAGTTCGCGGCGCGCATGAAGGCGGGCAACATCAAGCCCGAGATCGAGGTGTTCGACAAGGGAATGATAGACCTTGCTATACGTCTGAACCGCAAGGGCCACATCCCCGGCCCGATGCACTTCAACTTCGTTCTCGGAACCTCCTGTGCCATCGCCGCCGAGCCGCGCGACCTGCTCTACATGGCACAGAGCATCCCGGCCGGCAGCACCTTCACGGCGAGCGGCATCGGCCGCAACGCCTTCACGACGGCGGCCGTCGCGATCGTGCTGGGCGGCCACGTGCGTGTGGGCTTCGAAGACAATGTGAACCTCGCGAAGGGCGTGCCGGCGAAATCCAACGGCGAGCTCGTCGCGAAAGTCGTGCGTATCGCGAAGGAGCTGGGCCGCGAAGTCGCGACCCCGGCGGAGGCGCGCGCGATTCTCGGCCTGACCGGAGGAAAAGCATGAAGAAGCTCGTCCAGAAAAACGACCTGAAGCACCTGTTCAAGGATGGCCAGACCATCATGGTCGGCGGGTTCATGACCTGCGGCACGCCCGAAGGCCTCGTCGATCTCCTGGTCGAGATGAATGTCCGCGACCTGACCATCGTCTGCAACGACGCCGGCCTTCCCGGAAAGGGCGTCGGCAAGCTGCTGAAGAACAACCAGATCAAGAAGCTGATCGCGTCGCACATCGGCCTGAACCCCGAAGCGGGCCAGCAGATGAACGATGGCGTCATGGAAATCCAGCTCGTGCCGCAGGGAACGCTCGCCGAGCGCATCCGGGCCGGCGGCGCCGGGTTGGGCGGTATTCTGACGCATGTCGGTGTCGGCACGATCGTCGAGGAAGAGAAGCAGAAGATCGTCGTGGACGGCCACGAGTATCTGCTGGAGCTTCCCCTGAAGGCCGACGTGACCCTGCTGTATGCCAGTCGGGCCGACAAGGCCGGAAACGTGCATTACAAGGGCACGACGCGCAACTTCAACCCCGTCATGGCGATGGCTGGCGAGACCGTCATCTGCGAGGCCGACGAGGTCGTCGAGATCGGGAAGATGGCGCCCGAAGACGCCATGACCCCCGGCGTGCTCGTCGATTACGTCGTGGCGAAGGGAGGCTCGAAATGATTCCGAATCCCGATCAGGCGAAAACCATCATCGCGAAACGCATCGCGGCCGAGCTGAAAGACGGCTGGCTGGTGAATCTCGGCATCGGGCTTCCCACGCTGGTCGCGAACTATATTCCCGAGGGCGTGCATGTCACCTTCCAGGCCGAGAACGGCATGACGGGCATGGGGCCCGTTCCCGAACCCGGCAAGGAAAACGCGCAGATCCAGAACGCGGGCGGCCAGAACGTGACGATCCTGCCCGGCGGCTCGTTTTTCGACAGTCTGACCTCGTTCTCGCTGATTCGCGGCGGGCACGTCGATGCCACGATTCTCGGCACGCTCGAGGTCGACCAGGAAGGCAATCTCGCGAACTGGATCATCCCCGGCAAGAAAGTGCCGGGCATGGGCGGCGCGATGGATCTCGTGTCAGGCGCGAAGCTGGTGATCGTCGCGACGCTGCATACCGAGAAGGGGCGGCCGAAGATCCTGAAGAAGTGCAAGCTCCCCTTGACCGCGCATCACGAGGTCAATATGATCGTTACCGAACTCGGCGTCATGGACGTTCGGCCGAGCGGTCTGGTCCTCCGCGAACACCACCCCGACGTGACGATCGAGGAGATCAAGTCCCTGACCGATGCCGATCTGATCATTTCCGAGCACGTCAAACCCATGGCGCTCTGACGGCGCGCCAGACATCACGAGAAGGAGAGATTATGAAGACAGGCTGCAAATACGGAACCCATCGCGTTATTGAGCCCAAGGGCGTTCTGCCGCAGGCGGCGGATGTCGTTTCCAATGACATGAATATCTTCGACAACGAGATCCTGATCGATGTCGAGGCGCTGAATATAGATTCGGCCAGTTTTCATCAGCTGAAGGAAGCCGCGGGCGGCGACGAGGAGAAGCTCAAGGCCAGCATCTGCGAGATCGTGCGCCAGAAGGGCAAGATGAAGAACCCGGTCACCGGCTCGGGTGGCGTTTTGATCGGCAAGGTCGCCAAGATCGGCCCGAAGCTGGAAAAGAAGATCGCGCTCAAGCCCGGCGACAAGATCGTGACGCTGGTTTCGCTTTCCCAGACGCCGCTGCGCATCGACTCGATAGACAAGGTCCACATGAAGATCGACCGCGTCGACATCAAGGGCCAGGCGATCCTGTTCGAGACCGGTCTGTATGCAAAAATACCGGCAGATATACCTGAAGCGGCCGCGATGGCGGCTCTCGACGTCGCCGGCGCTCCGGCCCAGACCGCGAAGCTCGTCCGACCCGGCCAGAAGGTCCTGATTCTGGGGGGAACCGGCAAATCCGGCATCCTGTGCGCATACGAAGCCCGCAAGCGCGTCGGCCCGACCGGCCTCGTCGTCGGTATCGGCCAGAGCGAGAAGAACATCCAGCGCCTCAAGGACCTCGGCTTCTGCCACCACGTCATCAAGGCCAACGCCCAGGATCCGATGGATGTGCTGACCAAGGCGATGGAAGCCTCGGGCGGCGCCGAGTATGACCTCACGATCAACTGCCTGAACGTGCCGAATTCCGAGATGTCCTGCATTCTGCCCGTGCGCGACGGCGGCATCGTCTACTTCTTCTCGATGGCGACGAGCTTCACCAAAGCCGCTCTGGGCGCCGAAGGAGTCGGCAAGGATATCGACATGATCATCGGCAATGGATACACGAAGGACCATGCCGAAATCACGCTTCAGCTGCTGCGCGAGAGCCCTGCCCTGATGAAGCTCTTCCGCGAATCCTACGCGGCCTGACGGGGAACGACACATGGCTGTGAACCGCAGAAACATACTGTTCAAGGACGCTACCGACGAACAGTGGAACGACTGGCGCTGGCAGCTCGCGAACCGGGTGACGGATGTCGAGTCACTGAAAAAATACATTTCTCTGACCAAATCAGAGGAAGAGGGCATCCAGAAATGCCTGCAGTCGCTTCGCATGTCGATCACGCCGTATTATCTCTCGAAGATCGATCCCGACAATCCGGCGTGCCCGATCCGCAAACAGGCGATTCCGACGGTCGACGAGCTGTACAAGTCCGAGTCCGACCTGGTCGATCCCCTGCACGAGGACGGCGACTCGCCGGTGCCGGGGCTGACGCATCGGTATCCAGACCGGGCGCTGCTGCTGATCACCGATCAGTGCGCGATGTACTGCCGGCACTGCACGCGGCGCAGGTTCGCGGGCCAGACCGACCTGCCACTGCCGATGGCCCAGATCGATGCCGCCATCGAATACATCCGGAACACGCCCCAGATCCGCGACGTGCTCCTCTCTGGCGGCGACCCCCTGCTGTATTCGGAGGACAAGCTCGAGATCATCATCAAGAAGCTGCGGGCGATTCCGCACGTCGAGATCGTCCGGCTGGGCTCGCGCACGCCGGTCGTCATGCCGCAGCGCATCACGCCTGCCCTGGTCGAGATGTTGAAAAAATATCATCCGATATGGCTCAACACCCATTTCAATCATCCCGACGAACTGAGCGAAGAGTCGATCCGGGCCTGCGAAATACTGGCGAATGCCGGCATTCCGCTCGGCAACCAGTCGGTGCTGTTGCGCGGCATCAACGATTGCGTGCATGTGATGCGCCGGCTCGTTCACGGCCTGGTGAAGGCCAGGGTGCGGCCGTATTACATCTACCAGTGCGACCTGTCGGTGGGCCTCTCCCACTTCCGGACGCCGGTGGCGGTCGGCATCGATATCATCGAGGGGCTGCGCGGCCACACGTCCGGCTTCTGCGTGCCGACGTTCGTCGTCGACGCGCCGGGAGGCGGCGGCAAGATTCCCGTAATGCCCGACTACGCCATCTCGCACGGATACAACAAGGTGATCCTGCGGAACTTCGAAGGTGTCATCTCGTGCTACGAGGAGCCGAGCAACTACAAGCCCGGCTGCCGGTGCGACGTGTGCCGAGGCGAGAGGGAAGTGAAGCTCGAAGGCATCGCGGGTCTGTCGCATCGCAAGATCGCCCTCGAGCCCGAGGTCACCCAGCGGAAACTGCGCGGCAAGAAGCGCAAAGCCGGAAACGACCATTGACCCTCTGGTTCGGGCGCACTCTCGGGTGCGCCCGAACTTCTCTCCACGCATTTGTATGGGCGGGTTTGAAACCCGCCCATACAGAAACGTGGTGATACGGCAAAATAGAATGCCATATTTATGGGGCTCGGAAACGTGGTGAGGTGCATCGAACGGCTGTCGCAGACGGAGCTTCGAGCGAAGCTCCGGGCGTTGTCGTCGGCATATTCGAGTCTCGCCTTTGTCGGGTCGGGCCAGGGGACGGGCAAGACGACGGCGCTGCAGGCGTTTCTCGATGCCGATGCAGGCGAGCTGGTCGGGGTGACGTCGGTGGGCGTCGACGGCGCCGCGCTGAACGGGGCTTCCGAACGGAGCCGGGCCGTGCTGACCGTGCCGCGCGGAGCGGTTCTCGCGACCGCATCGGGCTGTCTCGCCCACGGTGACATCACCCGCGAAATCCTGGCGGATACGGGCATTCATACGCCCCTTGGTGAAGTGCTGATCGTGAAAGCGCACAGCGGCGGCTGGATCGAGCTCGCCGGCCCCTCGGTCGTGACGGACCTGGCGCATGTCTGCCGGCTTCTCGAGGCCCATGGCGCCCGGCGGGTCTTCGTCGACGGTTCCCAGGGGCGATTGAGCCTGGTGTCACAGGAGAGGGGCGGTGCCGCGGTGTTCACGGTCAGACCCGAGCCG
>JAKJFL010000785.1:0-1683 GCA_022704935.1 Candidatus Rifleibacteriota bacterium | reverse complement strand
TGGACCTTCGGCGCCCAGTATTCCTACGGCCATTCGGACTTCGAGCGCGAAGACGACGATGACGATTTCGACAATCAGATCGACACCCAGCGCATCGTGGCCACTGTCAACTACGCGCTTGGCCCCGGCATCGCCGTCGATGCGGAGGTCGGCTACACCTGGGCCGACACCGACCCGGAGGAAGCGGAAACCTTCATCGGCGAGGATTACGACGGGCTGGAGCTCGGCATCGGCACGGCGATCAACTTCTAGCCCCCAAGGCAAACTCCACCCCGCAGACCCCCGGGACAGGCTCCCGCAGAACTGTTGCAGTTCTGCCACAGAGGGGCTCGCTCGCTGGCCTGACGGGCCGTCACGCTTTGACAGGCAACGCAGATTTGCAGCAAATTCCGGGTTGTAGCGGGGCGACGGGCCGAATCTAGGGGGTTTAGCCACATGCGACGGGTATTGCTGGGTTCGACGGCGCTGATCGGCGCCGGCCTTGCGGCGGCTCCGGCCGTCGCCGAAGACGGGGTCAAGCTGTCGGTCGGCGGCTTCTTCAAGGAAGCCTACATGGTCGTCATCGACGACGACGCCGAAGGCGAACTCGGCAACGAGCGCAACACCGATGGCTTCTTCAACGACGCCGAAATTCACTTCACGGGCTCGACCGTGCTCGACAACGGGCTCGAAGTCGGCGCACGGGTGGAACTCGAAGGCGAGACCGCCGTCGACGGCGAAGGCGGCGACCAGATCGACGAGGCCTGGATCTGGTTCTCCGGCGGCTGGGGCGAGGTGCGCGTCGGTTCCGAGGACGAGGCGCTGGCCAATGCCTGCGTCGTGCCGCCCGGCGGCACCGGCAACTTCTCCGCCTTCTCGCCCAACCAATGGGGCGCCAATTCCGGCGCCGGGTTCTTCTTCGGCGGCTCTTCGAACAGCATCTGCACCGGCGTCGACGCGTTTGGCGACGCGCAGAAAGTCGTCTACATCTCGCCGAGCTTCTCCGGCTTCCAGTTGACGGTTTCCTACACGCCGAACGAGACGGTCGAGAACCACACCAATGGCGGCGGCCCGCATCTGGGCATGCCGGGCCATGGCGTCGGCCAGTCGCGGCACAACACGTCGATCTACGGCACCTACAGTTATGACGGCGAAAATTGGGGCCTGACCGCCGGCCTCGGCGCGTCCTTCGAGGGGCACGTCGAGGAATCCGCCTTCGATGCCCGGAGCATCAAGGAGCAGGACTTCTACCAGGCCGGCCTCAACCTGACCTTCGGCAACTTCGCAATCGGCATCGCCGGCGAGTACTACAACGATCTTGCCGGCAATTTCGACAAGAACAGCGATGCGTTCTTCAAGGCGGATTCCTGGGTCGCCGGCATCGGCGCCGCCTACACCATGGACGCCTGGACCTTCGGCGTGCAGTATTCGCACCGCGAGGACGATATCGAGGCCGATCTCTTCTATCCGAGCGAGGACGTCGATTTCCAGCAGGACCGCGCGGTGCTGACGGCGCTCTATCGCCTCGGCCCCGGCGTCCAGATCGACGGCGAACTTGCCTATACCTGGAACGACGCCGACCCGGAGGATTTCGACAACATCTCCGTGGCGGAAGACGTCGCTGAATACGAAGGCTTCGAGTTCGGCATCGGCACCGTCATCACCTTCTAGCGGCACCGAAATATTTTCGAGGAACGGCGGGGG
>JAKJFL010000107.1:0-8326 GCA_022704935.1 Candidatus Rifleibacteriota bacterium | reverse complement strand
ACCATTGGATACTTTCACTATCGCATCGGAGTCAGGAGAGGCGGTCAGGCTGAAGGTTCCATCGGAACCAACATTTTGTTCCTCGGAAATCTTCGTATTCGCCGCGCTATAAACAGCAGCTTTGAGAACGAGCGTTCCAAGATCGACACTTCCGCGAACTGAGGGCTTCCACTGAGCAGAAAGAGCGTCAGGCGCTTTCACCGTTCCGGACACTTTATACGTGGTAGGTGGGACCGCTCCGCCGCCACCGCCGCCGCCACCGCCGCAGCCGAGGGAGAAGGTGAGAGTTGCAATGGTGAGAATCGAAAGAAGGATTTTAGAACGCATATTCATACCTCGCTTCAATTGTGTAGTAGCCAAATTTTTCATTTCGAAGGGTATTGTAGATTGATGGCAGGGTTTCGGGGGAGTAGAGATCTGTTGAGACCGATACTGCACCGAGATCCGAGAAACCGAGGTCGTAGTGGCCGACGCCGTTCATGAGAACTCCGCCTTTGAGGCCGAGTTGCAAACGTTTTCCGGCTTTATAGCGAAGAGTTCCCGTGAACTCATGCCGCATGTCATACAGTTCGGGTTTGCTGGAGCGCCATTCGGTGAAGATGTTGAGGTCTTTGTGATTGAACCAGGACCAGCCCAGCCAGGCTGACTTCGCCTTTTGAACCGTCTGAAAGCTTCGCATGCGCCCGTTGGAGGCTCCGGCATGAATGCGCTGCCGATGCGAAGCCCAATGCCGAAGTTCATAAAACGTTTTGTCGGTATCGGCATCGGCGAACTCGATCATCGCGTTTCCACGCAATGAAGGATATGGATCGATATATCTCGTTTCTTTCCCGATCCAGAATTGCGTCCTGGCTGAGGAATCCCCCTGGGAATGGCAATCCATGCACGAGTTGCGGCCGGGCATCTCGGCCCGGCTCCGCCAGAGCATGCCCTGCAGCGTATCGACCTCGGTATCGAAGTCGAACTTGTTCACGACGCCCTTGAGCCGGGTCTTGATCTCGTCGCGCCGGAACTCGATCCGATCGAACAGCGAGACGGCATTGCCTTCCAGCGTTGCCTTGCCGCGACGCCCCTGAAACGAGTCGGGCACGATGAGTTTCGAATACTCGTGAAACCGTTTGATGCGGATCACGGGACCATCGTATTCATCTCCCTCATGAGATTCACCGCTCGTGCCCGATGCGGCAGCAGTGGCGGAAAACAAGCCGGATACCGCCAAGGCCGCCAAGAACAGGAGTCCAGAAAAAACGCGTTTCATAGGCTGGAGAGTCTATCATAAAACAGGGGATAAGAAAAGAGCCCCGGCTTTCGCCGGGGCGCTCCAATCAGGGCCAGACTAGGACTCAGGGGATCACCTCTGCCCTTTTGATGTAAAAGGACATCGGCAACGAATCAGACAGCTTGATCGTCGGGGTTGCCGCCGATACGATGCTGCTGTTGGTAATCGTGATTTTATGAGTGGCGGTGGTCAACTCCTGATCGGTTTTGATGACAACTTTCACGCCCTTGGTACCATCCGCCGTCAGTTCCAACTTGTCAGCATTCTCGGTTTTTGAAATGGTTGTTTTACCGGCTCCGGGGAGGCGATCGAGCTCGATCTCGTAATTGTCGGTCACACTTGCGACATCGACATTGAAGCCGATTATGAATTCCAGGCCGTAAACTGTGTTCGTAGCGAGATCCGTGGGATCATTCGGATTGATCGAAAGGTATACCGGTTCGTTTCCGAACACTTTCACCGTGGCAGTTGCAAGAGCGATTTGCGAATCGGAAACCGGCTCAGAACCGCTCCCAGTCGTTCCAGAAACGGCAACGCCGCTGTCGTTCGAGTCTACGGTGACTGTCGCCTTCAATTCACCGTTTACATCATTGATGACCACCTTGAATGTCATGGTAATATTCGTGGAACCGCGGTCGGCACTGACTTGAGTCACGATCGGGAGAGGAAGATCGATAGTTTCGGCGCCCACCTGAAACTTGATGCGGAAATACTTGGCCCCGGCTACGGTCGGGTGATCCATGATCTGGGATGGCACAAGACCATCCTTATAGAATATTTTCGGATCCGTTGTACTCGCAGTCATGTCTTGCCAGGTTGCACCTACGGTATTCGGCATATACTGAACGATAATCGTATTGATGGGAGGGAGAGCCTGACGAATAGATGCCGGGGCAGCAAAACCAGCGCCCGATAAATCGACGACAATTCGAGCACCGGTGACCGCCACATTTTGCGCGGCAACAGTCTCATCGTCGTCGTAGCCCCAGAGGCCGTCGATGCGGCAGCCGGTCAGGAATGGAACGAGGGCGACAACCAGGAAAAGCGCCAAAATCTTTCTCATGGGTGGGTACAATCCTCCTTATTCTGTTCCGTGGTCTTTCCGGCCACAAGGTAACCCGATTTCTATCGAGACAGGCCCTCAACTGTGTACCGCCGCATTTCTCATTTCTGTATGTATGGCGGGTCTCGGGGGCAATTTACCAAATTGTCGAAAGCAGGTCAAGGAACATGGCAGAGCAAGAGCGAAAACCCCCGTCTGTCGTTCAGCAGCGGGGGTTCAGGAGGATCGGAATGAGTCGTCGTGAAGCAGACTCGATGGATCTATCGCATGGACCAGGGGAAGATGTTGATAAAGCCGGCGGCGTGCATGGCGATCAGGGGGAGGGTCAGGAGGGCGCCGGCGGTGAGGAGGGCGGTCCATTCCTCGAGGGCCATGAAGGCATCCATTCGGACCGGGTCTTTCGGGAACATTTTCTGGCGAACAGAGTAGGGTACGATGCCGCGCCAGAGGGCGCGGCCGTTCATGCGCCAGAAAATGGCCTGGGTCGCGCAGAGTGCGCCGACAACGAGCAGAAAAGCGAAACAATAGCCCGCCACCAACATCTTCGCAGCTCCTGAAGGAAATCTATACAGAACATCATTCCCCGATATATCGACATCTTTCGGGATTTTCCGTAGAGGCGGATCTTGATCGCCCGAAACAACGAACCACCGAGACACAGAGTCCGGAGAATAATTCACCACAAAGATACTCCGTAGAAAAATCCGTAGGTTTACGGAACGCATCCGCAGATGGAGGGCAGATGAACGCAGATAGGAACGAACACTTGGAAAAACCTGATTTTCTTGATGCCCTGGATACTCCATTGAACAAAATAATCTGCTTTTCATCTGCGCAATCTGCGAAATCTGCGGATCGGTTCTTATGACGAAACCAACATACCAGATACAAAGACCTTTTCACCGGCGAGGCACAGAGGCGCAGAGATTGAAAAAATGTACTAATATATTTTCCTCGGCGTCTCAGCGTCTCCGCGGTGAATCGTTCGAATTTCAACATACCAGACACCAAGGCACGAAGGTCGGAGGGAACATACAGAAAAGACGCAATGTGTCTGAAGTCCCTACAGGCACATTGCGAGCATTGGGCGGGTCTGAGGCCCGCCCCTACAAGGGCGATGCGATCATTCGGGGGCGCACTCGGCCTCCGAGAGATAGCAGGCGGGGTCGGGCATCCAGGGGTCGTTGTGGACGCGAAAGGCGCGGACGCGGAGGGAGCCGCCGCACATCTTCAGGAAGCGGCAGGTTGCGCATTTTCCCTTGAGGAAGGGAAGGCGGTTTTTCAAACCGGCCATCAGAGGGTCGGCGGTGTCGGGCCAGATCTGCGAGAACGGGCGCTCGCGGATATTGCCGAAGGTTTTGTCCTGCCAGAACTGGTCGGGGTGGACGTTTCCGAGCCAGTCGACGTCGCCGATGCCGACTCCGCTCGAGTGGGCGCCGCCGCCGTTCCATTCGAGCAGTTTTTTGACAGTTTCGGCACGCTGGGGCTCTTCTTTCAATAGTTTCATGTATAGATACGGGCCGTCGACATGATTGTCGACCGTCAGCACGTCGAGGTCGACGCCTGCCTCGACGGCCTGCCGGGTTCGTCGGCAGATGGTGTCGAGGGCACGACGGGACTCTTCGTGGGTCAGGTCTTCGCCTTCGATCGTTCGGCCGCGGCCTGAGTAGACGAGGTGATAGAAACACGCCCGGGGGATCTTCTCTTCGAGGAGGAAGTCGAAGATCGCGTCGAGATCGGCGACGTTCCGGCGCGTGAGCGTCAGACGCAGGCCGACACGTTGTCCGACCGCCCGGCAGTTTCGGAATCCGCGCATTGCCGACTCGAAGGCTCCGGCGACCCCACGGAACGAGTCGTTCGTGGGGCCGATGCCATCCAATGATATTCCTACATATATAAATCCGATGTTTTTCAGGCGGGCGGCGGTCTTTTCGTCGATGAGACTTCCGTTCGTCGAAAGGACGGGGCGAAGCCCGCGTCCCACCGCATGCTCCGCGAGTTCGAACAAATCCCTGCGCATGAGGGGTTCGCCGCCCGAGAACAGCAGGGCCGGGATTTTGAAATCGGCGAGATCGTCGAGGAACCGACGGCCCTCTTCGGTCGTCAGTTCGCCCTCGTAGTCGAGGTTGCACGAGTCGGTGTAGCAGTGGACGCATTTGAAGTTGCACCGGCGGGTGCAGTTCCAGACAACGACGGGGCGACGGTCGGCTGCCGAGGCCGAGACCGCATGCCCTTTGAAATGATGGCCGTGAGAAACCCGTTCGGGACCGTTTTCCCCATATCGCAGGGGATCGCCCGTGGTGGACCGACCGGCATACAGCTTCGTGATGTTGATCATCCGACACCGCCTTCCCGTTTCGAGAACAGTTCATCGACTTTCGCCAGGAGCCCCGGAATCGTGTGTTCTTCGGACATGCCGATCAGGTTCACGCCGTGCTCGCGGCAGGTCTGCGCCGTCACGGGACCGATCGCCACACCCGGAATCGAGTCGGGCGAGATGCCCGTTCCCTCTATCGCTTCGAGAAATCGTTCGACGGTCGAACTGCTGGTGAAGGTCACGGCATCGACAACGCCGGATCGGAGCGCATCGCTCAGAGCCGTCGCATCGGGTTTTCCATATACAGTTCGATATAATGGGATCACGTCCACGGCATATCCGAGCTTTTGCAGGGCAACGGGCAGCGTCTCGCGGGCCTGCTCGGCGCGCAGAATCGCAACACGACCTGGCTTGCGCCCCTCGAACAGCGGAATGAGAGATTCGGCCACGTAGGTTTCGGGAATAGCGTCGGGAACGATGCCTCTCGCTCTGAAGGCATCCGCCGTTGCGGGTCCGATGCAGACGATCCGTTTGCCGGCAAGAATCCTGAGATCGAGGCCTCGTCCGATCACCCCGGCGATGAAGCCTTCGACGCCGTTGACCGATGTGAAAACGAGGTCGGCATATGCTCCATGACGGTCCAGGAAGGCGTCGAAATCGGGGTTCGGCGAAAGCGGTTCTATCTGGATCGTCGGACATTCGATCACATCGGCACCGCGTTCGCGGAGGGCTTTCGAGAGATCCGATGCCTGGGCACGGGCGCGCGTGACGACAATGGTTCGCCCGAACAGAGGCCGGTGTTCGAACCAGGCGAGATGTTCGCGATACGTCACGACATTCCCCACGACGATCAGAGCAGGCGGCTTGATTCCGGCCTCCCTGGCACGGGATTCGATCGAGCCGAGCGTCCCTGTAACCGTGCGCTGGCGAGGGGATGTCGCCCGCTCGATGACCGCAACGGGGGTTTCAGCTGATTTGCCAGCCTCGACAAGGCGACGGGCGATCGCGCCGAGCGTTTTCACGCCCATCAGGAACACTACGGTTCCGATGCCGGCAAGCGAAGTCCAGGGAATGTTGGAAGCTTCCTTTCCATCGGCCTCGTGGCCCGTAACGATCGCGAAAGCGGGAGTGCAGGCGCGGTGCGTGATTGGAATCCCGGCATAAGCCGGGCCGGCAATGCCGGAGGTGACACCGGGAACGAGTTCGAACGGGACGCCGGCTTTTGCGAGTTCTTCCATTTCTTCGCCGCCTCGGCCGAAGACAAGCGGGTCTCCGCCCTTGAGGCGGACGACCAGTTTGCCCTCCCGAGCACGATCGACGAGAAGGCGGTTGATCGCGTCCTGCGGCAGCGTGTGATCGCCCGATCGCTTGCCGACATCGACGAGTTCGGCGCCGGGCTTGGCCATGCCGAGGAAGGCGGGAGCGCCGAGCTGGTCGTGAACGATGACGTCGGCGGCGCGCACGATCTCCAGGCCGCGAACGGTGATCAGGCCAGGATCGCCTGGGCCGGCGCCGACAAGAAAGACTTTGCCGCTCGTATCGCTCTTCGTATTCTTCTTCATATATCTTCAGACTTCCTTCACGGATAGCCCCACGGTTGCCGGTGAGGCACCCCTACGGCGTTTTGCATATATATATTGATTCATACATCAGCATGGGAGGAGAAGACGATATCGGCGGCGCCGGTTTCGAGGAGGGTTTCGGCGATGCAGCAACCAAGCCGGGCGGCGTCAGACATGGGACCGGAAAGTTCGGCGCGACAATAGGCGACTCCGTCCGGGGCTGCGGCGAACGCGATGAGCTTCAGCGAGGCATCATCCGATGGGTCTGCGTAGATGCCCATGGGGGTCTGGCAGCCGCCCTGGAGACGGTGAAGGAAAGCGCGTTCCGCCGTGGCGCATGCACGGGCACGCGGGTCCTCGAGGAGTTCGGCAAGAACAGGAATGAGATCTCGGTCTTCGGAGCGGCACTGGATGCCGAGCATCCCCTGCCCTGCCGCGGGGATAAGCATTTCCGGCGGAAATGTTTCGACGATCCGGTCGGCCCAGCCAAGGCGCCTGAGACCGGCCGCGGCAAGGATGATCGCGTCGAACTCGCCGTCATCGAGTTTCCGAAGACGCGTGTCGAGATTTCCGCGGCAGTCGACGAAGGCGAGATCAGGGCGCAGACGGGCAAGCTGGGCACGGCGGCGCAGGCTCGAGGTCCCGATTTTCGCGCCCGTCGGGAGTTTCGAGAGCGTGAGGCCGCTCTTCGAGAGCAGGGCATCGCGGCCGTCTTCGCGGGCCGTCACGGCCGCGAGGCACAGACCTTCTGCTTCGACATGCGGAAGGTCTTTGAGGCTGTGAACGGCGACATCGATCCGATGTTCCTGGAGGGCTCGCTCGATTTCGGCGACGAAGAGGCCCTGGCCGCCGACCTTGAACAAGGGCAGATCCGTGACGCGGTCTCCGAGCGTCTTGATGAGGACCTCCTCGATCGTGATGCCGGGATGCCGGTCGCGAAGCAGCTTTGCGACATGGCGGGTCTGCCAGAGGGCGAGTTTGCTGCCGCGTGTTCCCAAACGAATTCCGCGTGAAACGGTGGTCATCATGCCTCTCCCGCCTTCGGAACGACATACAGAGGCGCCTGTGGAAGCGCCGATTCGGGGAGACCGAACATCGATGCGATCATTTTCGCCTGTTCGCGATCGACGGCGCCGCGGGCTTTCAGTTCGACGATCGGCTGGTGCAGCCACTTGGCCAGCATGGCTTTCGTGCATTGATCGAACTGCTCGCGCTGTTCCGGCGTCAGTTCGGGGTGTTGCGCCAGAAAACTGTCGAACTCGGATTTCCGCATCTGGTCCATTCGTTCTCGCAGGGATTTAATCAGGGGAACGAGGGTGAACGACTCGAGAACCTGCTTGAAACCGGCGGCCTCCTCGGCAACGATCGCATCGCCTCGCTCGGCCTCCTGGAGCCGCCTGCCGAGATTTTCATCGACCACGTGTTGGAGATCGTCGATATCGTAGAGAAACAGGTTCTCGATTTCTCCCGCGTCGGCAGCGACGTCGCGCGGCACGGCAATATCGATGACGAACATGGGGCGATTGGGTCGTTTTCGCATGGCCGTTTCGAACGCGGAGCGAGATAGAATCGGCCGCTGAGCCCCTGTCGAGGTGATCACGACATCGGCGGCGGCGATCAGTTCTCCAAGTTCCTCGAACGGCCTTGCGACGGCGTCGAAACGGGAAGCCAGCTCTTCGGCCTTTTCAAACGTGCGGTTTGTGCAGACGAGGCGGTTGATTCCCGACGACTTGAGATGCACCAGCGTCAGGGATGCCATCTCGCCGGCGCCGATGACGAGAGCTCCGCAGTCGCCGAGCGGCCCGAAAATCTGTTTGGCGAGGTCGACCGCCGTCGAGGCGATCGAGACGGTGTTTTCGGAAATGCGCGTCTCGGCACGCACGCGCTTCCCAACTTCGAATGCTTTCTGGAACAGCGCATGCAGGCGCTTTCCGACCCACCGACGGTCGATGGCATGCTGATAGGAGGTCTTGAGCTGGTGCATGATCTGGTTTTCGCCCACGACCAGCGAATCGAGGCCGGCGGCGACGCGGAACAGGTGCTGAATCGCATCGAGGGCCGGCTTCCTGTATAGGAACGGCTCGAACTCGCCGGGCGGCAGACCG
>JAKJFL010000106.1:0-8333 GCA_022704935.1 Candidatus Rifleibacteriota bacterium | reverse complement strand
CCCCCGGGCCGAAGCCCGGGGGTGTTGATGAGAATCGGATGTTCCCGGCTCTTACTGCGGGATCTGCAGGGTCATGCCGACCTTCAGGCTCTTCGGATTCTTGATGCCGTTGGCTTCGGCGATCTTCTTCCACCGCTTGGTGGTTCCGTAGACCTTCTTGCTGATCTTGGCGAGGGTGTCGCCCTTTTCGACCTTGTATTCGCTGGCATGACCGCTCATGGCCGCATCATCGGTTTCGCCGGGGATGGGGGCGGATTCGGTCACGGCCGGCTCGGGCATCGGCTCGGGAATTGGTTCCGGGGCCGGGGCCGGTTCGGCGATCGGCTCAGGAATCGGTTCCGGGGCGGGTTCCGGAGCTGGCTCGGGTTCGGGAGCCGGTTCCTGGACGGCCTGGGCCTCTTCGACAACGCGGAAGTTGCGGACTTCGACGCCACCGGACGGGAACTTCGCATCGGGCTTGCGAACGTTTCCGAACACGCGGATCGTGGCACCGCGCTTCTCGCCGATCTGCTCGGCCTTGCGGCCGGTCAGTTCGAGAACCTGGCCATCGCTGGTCTTGAACATGATCTTGCGGCCTTCGACAGACTCGATCTGGCCGGTGATGGTGGTCGAATGGTTCTGCTTGGTGAACCACTCGTTAACCTTCCACCATGAGCCGGCATAAGCGGAGGTGCCTGACAGGCTCAGCATGAGGGCCAGGGCGGAAACAGCAACAGTCTTTCTCATCAACACTTCCCCCTTATGGATAACGTAACTATGCGGGCCATGCCCGCGTGTTGTGGAATTTATACCGTTCCATGAACTTTTGCAAGGGGGGGAGACGCATTTTTTCTTCCGTCTCCGATCTATCTCCTGGCAATGGAAGCGAGAATTCTCTTCAGCAGCGGAAAATAAAGGTCATCCTGACTGGTGGGAAGGAGGCACTGAGCCAGGATGAACGCGTCGGGCGGGAAGATGAACCAGTCGTTCTGCGTCAGCACGCGATCTTCCGCGCGCAGGCGCCACGAGACCAATCTGCCGTCATTCTCGCCAACACGAGTTTTGACGGGATCGCGCCGGGATTCGAAACGGACGCCCTCGGAATCGATCAGTGCCCTCGTGCGATGTTCGATATACGCTTCTAGCACCTCGTCCGGCGACTCGCCGCTTTTCGGCCCGCTCAAAATATCCAGTCGCTCGTGAAACGGCCCGGTGACGACCGCCGAGACCCAGCCGGGTTGCGGCGCCGCCGATGGCTCGATCTTCCATCCCGGCGGCAGTTCGATGCCGAGCCCGGGAATCCCCTTCTGGACGAACGGTCCCGTCGTATAGCGCACGGGATACCGGTTCGTTCCCAGCTGCCCGCCGAATTGGACGGCAGCCGTCCCGAGGCTCGTCACGACGAACAGAATCGAGATCGCCGACGCAAGCCTCGCGAGGGCCGGGCGCTCGATCAGCCGGGCGAGAACGATGCCGGCAACGGCGCCGCCAGCGAGGCCGCCGAGGTGCGCGGAGTTGTCGATTCCCTTTTCCACGGCCCCGATGGCAAGGTTCACGAGCAGGATGAAAACCAGGGTCGAGAACTGGCCCTGCCGTGACAGCGCCTTCGATCGCGGTCCGCCGAACAGCTCGAGGGAAATGGCGGCGCCGAGTAGCCCGAGCACAGCCGCGGACGCCCCGACGGAAAGCCCCGCCCCGTTCCAGGCCGTCGCGATGCCCCCACAAATGCCGCTGAACAGATACACGCCCAGGAACAGCGGCCAGCCGAGCATAGTTTCGACGGGCGGGCCGAAATACTTCAACGCTAGCAGGTTCATGAACAGGTGCAGCCAGCCCAGGTGCAGGAACTGGTACGTCACGAGCCGGAACCATTCGCCTTCTCGGACAAGAAAGCCGCTGTTGGCACCAAAGCGCATGAGATCGAGCAAATCATCCTGAGATGCGGCGAACTGGTAGATGACGAATATGCCGAACAGCAGGCTCATCATCCGCTTCGTCACCTGCTCAGCCATCACGGGCGGCTCGATAACACGAGCGTTCTCCGTGACACGCTCGATGAAGGCGTCACGGTGGGCGGCGCGAATCTGAACGAGCTTGGGAACTAGACTCGTCTCGAAAAATTCGCGCTGCTCGGCAAGCCCGTCGATGCGCTGGCGCATCCAGGCGATCCACTTGTCGGGCAGCTCATGCTGCCCCTCGCGCAAAGCCGACTCGAGCAGCTGCCGTCCCTCGTCGCTCCGTCCCGCATGGCAGGCCGCGATCCCGCGCCAGTAGAGTTTCAGTGAAGAAGGCAGGGCCTCGACGGCGGCCTTGTCGTTCTCGAACATCGCCTCGAACTCTGAATGCCAGCCCATCATCGCGTAAAACAGCAAGCGGCAGACGATCAGGTTCGACACCTGGTCTGCGGAAAGGCCGGGAACGAGCCGTTCGATGGCAGTTTGCGCCTCCATCGCCTCTTCATGGCGCCCGGTCTCGAGAAGCGCGCGAACGATGTAGATGAGTTCCTCGAAAGGATACGCGGACCAGTCGCGAGCGGGATCGTGAAGCACGCTGAGCAACAGTTCGAACCGCCGCTGGTTGAACAGGGCGATTCCGATGAAGATCCGCGTCGTGGCATCGAACGGCTCGCCACGCGGCATGAGGGCGCGCATTCGTTCGAGCGCACCTTCGGGATGGTCACCGATGCCCTTCAGGGCGATCGAGACATCGTGGAGATGGGTATTGAGATCGCTCCATGCCAGCCATGCCTTCCAGCGGGCAAGCGGCTCGATCTCGTCGAAGCGTTGCTCCGAAATCATGCTTTCGATGCGGCGCTGGATCAGCATCGGCATCCCGACGAGCACGAAAATGCCGGCGCCCGCGGCCGCCACGCCCCAGAAGCCGGCCAGGTCGCGGCCGAGCAGGAAGACCATGAACGACGCGAGAACGCCCAGCTGCGCGATGTAGCCGGAGAATGTCCTGAACCCCTGCCGTACGAGCGAGAAGATCATGAACCCGACATTCGCCAGGAGGATGTAGAGAATCAACCGATACGCCATTTCCATAGGCGCCTCAGGGTAACACAAGCCCACCCTTCGCGAAACCCCGCTTTCACCACGACCGCGCGGGACGGTTTCCATGCGACGGAAAAGATCGTGTATACTCACGTTAAGGGGCCCACACTTCAAAACAGGCGAGGGACACGATATATGTATAAATATATAATTGGATTTTGTTCCTTCATGCACCGTTCGGCGGTCGTGACGGCTCTCCTGCTCGTGTCCGTCGCAGGCCAGGCATGGGCGCTAGAAATGACGGATGGGCGGATCGCGGCGTTCCAGCGCGACGTGATGCATGCCCTGAACGAGCTGATGCCCGACGCGAAAAGCGTCGGACAGGACGGCCTCTCCATCGAGGTGCACAACCGCACGATCCGCAACATCACCGTTCGCTCGCTCCGAGCCTCGTTCGAGGGCGTCGACGAGAAGCTTCACAGGCGGCTCGCGCGCAGAGAGGCCAATTTCGACGATCTGAGCGGCGTCCGGTCGGTCGACGTCGCGATCGAGCTCGACGCCGGCGCCATCAGGGCGTTCATCGCCGACGAACTGGCACGCCAGCGCGAGGCGCATCGCGCTCTCGAAGGGGTGCAGATCACGCTCGGCGCCGGGTTTGCGCGTGTCACCGGGACGGTCGACGTGGCGAAAATTCCCGGCAATCCGCTCGGATTCATCAATCTGGGTGCGGCTCCGTTCACGGCCGATGCGACGGTCCACATGGAGGGCGACCGGCTGATGGTCGACATCTCGAACGCGACGCTGAACGGGGTGGCGTTCGTCCCGCCACTCAGCACGCAGGTTCTCGACTGGCTCAACCCGCTGATGGACTTTTCAGCGCTTCCCCACCCGGCCGGCATCACCTCGCTCGAGATCACGCCGGGGGGAATCCTCCTACACGGCTTCCTCTTTTCCCGCTGATTTCGGTGATTTCGCCTTCGCCTTCGATTTCGACTCGACGAGCTCGATGCCGGTCTTGTCCTCGCGCATCCTGATGCGGCCGTCGACGGCGCGGCCATCGGAGGTCTTGAACCCTCTCAGCACCTTCGTCGCCTTGCCCGCGATCAGGGCATCGATCGCTTCCTGAGGCAGCGCGAGTCCCTCGAACTCCTTCCAGACGACGTAGCTGCACCCCTCGCGGAACCGGTCGCAGCCGAAGCCACGCTTTCCTTCGATGATATTCCCCTTGCCGCAGGCGGGGCAGGTGCCGAACGTCGGCCGGGGTGGGCGCAGGTCTTCGCGGCGGACGGTCTCGAAGCGGCCGGTCTTTACCGACGAGACGATGTCGCGCACGAACGAGGTGATGTCAGTCATGAACTGCTTCGCGTCGGCCTTTCCCCGCGCCACGTCGGAGAGCCGTTTTTCCCAGGAGCCAGTCAGTTCGGGGCTCGCGACCTGCGGCGCGACGAGCGAGACAAGCTGGATACCCTTGCTGGTGGGCATCAGCTTCTTTTTCTCGCGCAGCATGTAGCCGACGCGGATCAGCTTTTCGATGGTTTCCGCGCGAGTCGCGGGGGTGCCGAGGCCGCAGTCTTTCATCGCCTGCCGGAGCTCGTCATCGTCGATCAGCTTGCCCGCGGTTTCCATGGCCTGGAGCAGGGTCGCCTCGGTGTAGGCGGGCGGCGGCTTCGTCTGCCTGACCTGGAGTTTCGCGTCCTTCACCGACCGCGTATCGCCTTTTTTCATCTCGGGAAGTGCCTGCTCGTCGTCGCCTTCATCTCCCGTTGTGTCGGCATCGCGCGATTCGGGCGCCGTCTTGTCGTAGACGGTCTTCCAGCCGACCTTCACGGTGACGCGGCCATTGGCCCTGAAATGGTCTTCCTTGCCGGCCTGAAGCGTCACGCTGGTGGCGAGATACTCGTGGTCGGGGTAGAACACGGCAAGAAACCGGCGGGCGACGAGGTCGTAAATCTTCTGTTCTTCAGGCTTCCAGCCCATCATGCCGCCGGGCTTCTGCTCGGTGGGAATGATCGCGTGGTGGTCGCTGACCTGGGCGTTGTCGAAGATGCGCTTCGATTTGGAGAGTTTTTCCTGGCGCAGCGGAGCCAGATACGGGCCATAGGTGGGCGGAAGCGCGGCTAACCGCTGAGGGATCGTCTTGTACAGGTCTTCAGAGAGATACCGGCTGTCGGTTCTCGGGTAGGTCAAGGCTTTGCGCTGCTCGTACAGTGACTGGGCGGCGGCGAGCGTCTGGGCGGCGGTGTAGCCGTATCTGCTGTTCGCCTCGCGCTGCAGCGTCGTCAGGTCATACAGCAGCGGCGGCGGCTGTTTCTTTTTCGAGGTCGTGACCTTCGTGACATCGAGCGTGGATCCGCGCAGGCGGTCCATGATGGCACGGGCGGTTTCGATCGTCGGGATGCGGGTCGGCGTTGTCTTCTCGCGCGGATCGAACCAGATCGCCGAGAAATCACCCAGGTCGGCGACGATTTCCCAGTAATCGACCGGCTTGAAATTGGCGATCTCGTGGTGCCGCCTGACAACCATCGCAAGCGTCGGCGTCTGGACGCGGCCCACGGAGAGCACCGAGTCGGTGTTGAACTTTTTCGTGTAGGCCCGCGTGAAGTTCATTCCCACGAGCCAGTCTGCGCGACTCCGGCACTCGGCCGCCGCAGCGAGATTGTCGTATTCGACACCGGGCTTGAGCTCGGCGAAGCCCTGCCTGATGCCTTCATCGGTCATGCTGGAGATCCAGAGTCGGCGCACCGGTTTCGTACACCCGGCATGGGCATAGACAAGCCGAAAGATGAGTTCGCCCTCGCGGCCGGCGTCGGCGGCGTTCACGATGTCGCCGATGTCGTCACGCCGCACCAGATCGCTGACGATATCGAACTGGTCTTTTGTCTGAGGAATCGCGATCAGCTTCCATTCGGTGGGAAGCATGGGCAGCATCGCCAGCGACCATTTTTTCCATTCGGGGTTCTGGACGTCGGGCTCGCCGAGGCAGACCAGATGGCCAACACCCCAGGTGACGACGTATCGCTCGCCTTCGAGGAAACCTTTCCCCTGACGTGACGCGCCGATGATTCGGGCGATGTCTCGACCGACCGATGGTTTTTCTGCGAATACGAGAGTCTTTTTCATCTGTGCATCCACGCGTGAGGCTTCATGGTAACGCACATCCGCCACCGTGTCCAATCACCCCCGACGCAGCGGATATAGTGGGAAATATCAGTTCGCCCTGAGCGTGTCGAAGCCTGTACCGAGTCTGTCGAAGAGTGCGAGAGCTTCTCGTGATCCGACACACTCGGCACGGACGGGAACGCGAAACTGGCTCTTTGCCATGCGGGAATCAAAAATTTCGCGTTTTGTGGGTAAGGAAATATCGGAGTCATACCGATACCTGTGCCGACTTGCGAAAGCGGGGGAACGTGTGCGGAAATCCGCACGCTTGTTCCGCACAAGAATATGGGAATGCGGGATTGATGCCGGATGTTCTCTATGGCATACTTCCTGCAACTGTATCTATCGAAGCGATTGTCAACAAAGGGGGGACCAGCCTATGGCAACCTTTACCTACAAAGCACGAAACTGGGACGGCAAGATCGTCACGTCCGAAATGGACGCCGAAAGCAAGGAAGTCTGCATCTCGAAACTTCGCGAGAAAGGCTACTTCGTCACGAGCATCGCCGAGAAGAAGGGCGGCGGCGGCATCAACCTCAGCTTTTTCGAACGCGGCGTGAACTCGCAGGAAGTCTGCATCTTCGCCCGCCAGTTCGCGACGATGATCGGCTCTGGCGTTCCGCTCGTCCGCTGCCTGACGATTCTGCAGCAGCAGTCCGAGAACCCGACGTTCAAGCGCATCATCACGCAGATCCGCTCCGACGTCGAAGGCGGCGCGACGTTTTCGAAGGCACTCGAGAAGCACCCGAAAGTGTTCTCCGACCTGTTCTGCAGCCTCGTGAAAGCCGGTGAGGTCGGCGGTATTCTCGACCGTCTCGCCGACTACCTCGAAAGCTCGGAAAACCTCAAATCGAAGGTCAAGGGCGCGCTCACCTACCCGGTCGTCGTGTTCTGTATCGCCGGCCTCGTCGTCGTCGCCCTGGTCATGTTCGTTCTGCCCCAGTTCAAGGAAATCTTCATGGGCATGAAGGTCGAGCTCCCGATGGCAACGCAGATCCTGCTTGCGACCTCCGACTTCATGGTCAACTGGGCCATTCTCGTCATCCCGGCCATGCTCGGCATTCCCTTCCTGATCTACAGTTTCTTCACGACCAAGACGGGCGCCCGCATCTTCGACACCAACATCCTCAAGATGCCCGCCATCGGCATGATGATGCGCAAGGTCGCCGTCGCGAAGTTCACGCGGACCCTCGGCACGCTGATCGCCTCCGGCGTTCCGATTCTGCAGGCGCTCGAAGTCACGGCGCAGACCGCGGGCAACGTCGTCATCGCCGAAGCCGTCGACAAGACCCGCGTCTCGATCCGCGAAGGTGAATCGATCGCCGAGCCGCTCAAGAACTCGAACGTGTTCCCCCCGATGGTCGTGCAGATGATCGCCGTCGGCGAGGAAACAGGCGAACTCGACAAGATGCTCAGCAAGATCGCCGACTTCTACGACACCGAAGTCGACAACGCGGTCAAGGGCCTCACCTCGATCATCGAACCGATCGTCATCGTGTTCATGGGCGTCGTCATCGGCGGCATCGTTCTGGCCGTCTTCATGCCCATGCTCAAACTGGTCAACGCCTCGGAAGGCTGACCGCCCGCACCAGTATCCGAATCCCGCCGGAATCCTCCGGCGGGATTCGCATTTTCAGGCCATCCGCCTGCCGCCGCGCAAAACGAAGCGCCGTTCATGGATGTGTCTTTCATCCACGAACGGCGCCTAGAATTATTTTACTTTATATTATATATGGCACGATCAGATTCCGGCGACCTGCGCATTGGCTTCGGTCTTCGAGGCGAGCACCTTGTCGAGGGCCTGGACGAGGTCATCGCGGATGTCCTCGTAATCCTCACAGCCGACCGAGAAGCGAACGAGCCCGTCGGAAATGCCGGCGGCCTGACGGCCTTTCGGGCCCACGCTGGCGTGGGTCATGCTGGCAGGATGCTGGATGAGCGTTTCGACGCCGCCGAGGGAAACGGCGAGCGTGCTCAGTTTCACGGTATCCATGAGGATGCGGCCGGCGTCGACGCCGCCCTTCAGCTCGAAGCTGATCATTGCGCCGAAGCCTTTCATCTGCTTCTTCGCAAGCTCGTGCTGCGGATGCGACGGTAGGCCGGGATACTTCACCCACGCCACGGCCGGGTGTTTCAGCAGGTCCTGGGCGAGCTTCATGGCGCTGTCCTGGGCCACCCGGACGCGCATTCCAAGGGTCTTGA
>JAKJFL010000784.1:0-1686 GCA_022704935.1 Candidatus Rifleibacteriota bacterium | reverse complement strand
CGATGAAGGCGACATTCCGCCCACTGCGCCGGCGAAGCGCCCGGGCAAACCGGAGGGCGGTCGAACTCTTGCCGATTCCTCCCTGGGAACTCGTGAAAACAAACACTTCGGCGCGCGGTCCGGCGTTTGCCATATCCTCTCCTGACACTGATTTCACGCGTATTAGACCACAGCCATCTTCGGGCTGTCAATGCGTGGGGAAGGTCAAGGAACGTCTCACGATACTATTGTCGAAGCGTCGAGTCAATGAACGCGATCCGCCAAAAGTCCCATGACCCCATGCCGAATGTCGGCATCTGCGTTGAACCGATTTCCACTTCGGAGTATCATCGGGTCAGGCAATGGAAACGAACATTCAGGCGGCCGTGTCGGTCGAGTCACTCAAAAAGAGCTTCGGGAAACATGAAGCTGTGAAAGGCATCTCGTTCGATGTCGCCGCCGGCACGATCTTCGGGTTCCTCGGCCCCAACGGAGCCGGCAAGACAACGACCATGCGGATGATAACGGGCATGCTCGCCCCGACATCCGGCCGCATCACCGTCGCGGGCCTCGACATGCCGACCCAGCGCGACCAGATCAAAGCCCTGATCGGCGTCGTTCCAGACCATCAGAACCTGTATGACCGCCTGACCGCGCGCAGGCAGCTCCGTCTCTTCGCCGACCTCACGGGGGCCGCGCCGGCACGCGTCGACGAGGTCATTTCTCTCGTCGGCCTCGAAGAGTATGCCGATGCGCCAACCGTCAGGCTCAGCCGGGGCTGGCGACAACGGGTCCTCATCGCGCGCGGGTTGCTTCACCGGCCACGAGTGTTTTTCCTCGACGAGCCGACCTCCGCGCTAGATCCCCAGTCCGCCCTCTCGATCAGAAGCGTCGTCAGGCGTCTTCGCGATGAGGGCACGACGATTTTTCTGACGACCCATTACATGGAAGAGGCTTCCGATCTCTGCGACCGAATAGCCATTCTCCATGACGGCCGGATCGTCGCTTCCGACACGCCGGACAACATCCGCATGCAGTTCGGCCGCCCACTCATCGACATCACGCTCCGCAACCGAGAAACCGGAACCGACAGGATCGTCTCCCTCCCCATCGCCGATCCCGAAACCCCGGCCAGAATTTCCGGCTGGCTCGCAGACGGCTCGGTCGTCCGCATCCATACCCAGGAAGCAACCCTGGAAGAAGCGTTTCTCCGTCTCACCGGCTCGTCCTGGCAACCCCAGCCCGAAACGTGCGACGATCTCCCGAAGCCAACGCAGACGGAGAGCGCATGAACCCCAGACGCATTCTCGCCCTCTTCAAAAAAGATCTTCTCGACGCCTCTCGCAATTACCATGTGCTGCTGCTCGTCGCCACGCCGATCATCCTCTCCCTCCTCTTTTCGAACCTCTTTTCGGAAAGCCGCTCCAGCACGATGATGCCCCGCGTCGGCGTTCTTGCTCCGGCCGGAAGTCCGCTTCTGGAAAAGCTGCAGCCGAAAGAGTTCGGAATCCGCATCGTGAGCTTTTCTTCCCGCGACGAGATGGAATCCCGCATCGCCGAGGGGGAAGTGAGCTTCGGCCCCATGCTGCCGGCCGTTTTTCCGACGGCCTCGAGCCCGCGCGGTCTTCCGAAACTCACCATGATCTACCCCGTTGAAACTCCCGAATACGCCGTGGAGCGTTTCCGCAACACGCTCGAGGGAGAGCT
>JAKJFL010000783.1:0-1689 GCA_022704935.1 Candidatus Rifleibacteriota bacterium | reverse complement strand
TCGCCACCACCGCCTCGATCTCCTTCGAGGTGATGGTCTTGCGCCGGCGGCTTTCCGGCAGCAGATGCTGCGCCGCGCCCGCCTCGTCGATCACGTCGATCGCCTTGTCCGGCAGCTTGCGGTCATGGATGTACCGCGCCGACAGATCGACGGCGGATCGGATCGCGTCGAGCGTGTAGCGGATGTCGTGATGATCCTCGAAGTAGGGCTTCAGCCCCTTCAGGATCTTGAACGCGTCCTCGACGCTCGGCTCGTTGACGTCGATCTTCTGGAACCGCCGCGCCAGCGCGCGGTCCTTCTCGAAATGCTGGCGATACTCCTTGTACGTCGTCGAGCCCATGCACCGCAGGCTGCCCGACTGCAGCGCCGGCTTCAGCAGGTTCGAAGCGTCCATCGCCCCGCCGCTCGTCGCCCCGGCGCCGATCACCGTGTGGATCTCGTCGATGAAGAGGATCGCGTTCGGATGCTGCTCCAGCTCCTTCATCACGGCCTTCAGGCGCTCCTCGAAGTCGCCCCGGTACCGGGTGCCGGCCAGCAGCGCCCCCATGTCCAGCGAGAAGATCGTCGTCTCGGCCAGCACGGCCGGCGTCTCGCCATCGACGATCTTGCGTGCCAACCCCTCCGCGATCGCGGTCTTTCCCACCCCGGGATCGCCAACGAGCAGCGGATTGTTCTTGCGGCGCCGGCAGAGGACCTGGATGCAGCGTTCGACCTCCAGGTCACGACCGATAAGTGGATCCACGTCCCCCCGGCGTGCCTTGTCATTCAGGTCGACACAGTATTTCTGCAATGCGGTCTCCTCGGTTTCCTTTGCCCCTTGCGACTGCGCCTTGGTCTCGGGCGCTGCCTCGGCACCCTTGACCGGCCGGGCCTCGCCATAGGACGGATCCTTGGCGACGCCGTGACTGATGTAGTTGACCGCGTCGTAACGCGTCATGTCCTGCTCCTGCAGGAAATAGGCGGCGTGGCTCTCGCGTTCCGCGAAGATCGCCACGAGGACGTTCGCGCCAGTCACTTCGGAGCGGCCGGAACTCTGGACGTGGATGGCAGCCCGCTGTATGACGCGCTGGAATCCGGTGGTCGGCGCCGCCTCGGACCCTTCGATGTCCGAGATGAGCGCGTCGAGCTCCTCGTCGAGGAAGGCAACGATCGTCTTGCGCAGCTTGTCGAGATCGACCCCGCAGGCCTTCATTACGCGTGCCGCGTCAGGCTCGTCGACAAGGGCGAGAAGCAGGTGTTCCAGTGTCGCAAGCTCATGTTTGCGCTGGTTGGCTTGCCCGAGAGCGTTGTGGATTGCGGCTTCCAGTGTACTCGAAAAAGAGGGCATTCGTCCGCGTCCTTCCGTCTGAACCCGCCGGCGTTTGCCGGGGTGGGCAAGGGCCTTCAGTCTTACCCGTACCTGTTAAACTTCGGTTTTATCGATCGCGCTTCAAGGTCGATTATGCGCCCGCTCACGCGAAAGCGCAAAAAAAATGCATCCCCTTGCAGGGATGCTACAGGCGGGTTTTTGCGCTTGCTCAGAAAGCATCCTTGCGTCGCCGCATCTCGGCGAAAACTTGGGCATCCGGCAATTTTTCGAGCCCATGCCGCGCCTTGAACGCCGGATCGGCCGCCCGCAGGAACGGGTTCGTCGCCCGCTCCAGGTCGAGCCGCGCGGGCACGGTGGGAACGCCGTCCCGCCGCATCGCC
>JAKJFL010000782.1:0-1690 GCA_022704935.1 Candidatus Rifleibacteriota bacterium | reverse complement strand
GGTGCCAAGCGGCTGCTCCTCGAAACTCGAAAAAAGCTCGATCATCGGCTTCCCGAGATCGGTTTCGACGATCGCGCGGACCTCGTCCATGCCGAAGGGAGGAACGTCATCCTGCAGTTTGCGAAGCTCGGCGGCGATATCGTCGGGAATCAGGTCCGACCGCGTGCTGAGGATTTGCCCCAGCTTGATGAAGGTCGGGCCGAGGTCCTGGAAAACGAGCCTGATGCGCTCCGGAAGCGATGCTGCTTCGGCTTCCCCTGTTGCGGCGGGGATATTCAAACCGGCGACGGCGTTGGCAAGATCCGTTCCGCCGCGCCTGAGGCGGGAAACGAGCGGACTGAACCCGTGCCGCACCAGAACCTGCAGGATTTCCGCCAGCCGGTTCACGTCGAGAACCAAAGCGACCGGGCGCCATTGACCGAGTATTCGACCTTCCATACGATCCTCCACCGCAATGGTATCACACCCCACGAACCGCCCTTGCTCCGCCGACAAGTGCCGGTTCGAAGATGTCTTCGTGTCTGGAATGTGGGATTCGTTATTGAATCCCGCAGCATGAAAACCACCCTTCGCCCTGAGCTTGTCGAAGGGGGCGATGGCCTCTCGCGGTTCGACAGACTCGGCACGAACGGGAGTATGAAACTGGCTTTTGTCATGCAGGAATCACTATGAGAGCCAATCCGCAGATAACGCTTATTGAAGCGAATGCCGCAGATGATATTCTATTGTGTGGAGTGGACAGGGAAACATTATCGAACATAACGTGTTTGCATCGATCCGGAAGCGAAAAAACGGTGACTGGCGCTGGGTTGCCATCGCCATGGTGTGGTTGCTTCATGGTCTTGCCGGAATGGCAGTTGCCGGGGATTCCGCCGAACTGGCATCTTTTGCCGCCTGGCTGAGCCAGATCAAGCCTACCGCCGAACTTCTTCCGGGAGAACCGCCGGTCATCGGTCTCCGGAGCGCTTTGTTTCATCCGTATGCCCGGGATGCAATCCTCCGGGATCTCCCCCGGCTTGTTTCGGGCCCGCTGCCGCTGTCATCGAGCGGCTCGCGGAAATTGCCCGATGATACGTCGGTTCGCCTCGCTCTCTCAAAAGCGGAACGAATCCGGAAACTGCTGCACGAATGGCCCGAAGGCCCGAACGCCCTCTCCGGGCACCTGGCCGTCCATCGCCTGGCTTTGTTCACGGCGGATGAGCCGGCCATCATCGACCGGATCGCGTTCCTTCTCGCGGCCGAAGATGGCCATGACGACATTCTGAAGGCCATGCTGCGCTATCGGGATATGCTCGATCAGCTTTCCAAAGATGGATTCCGCCTTCCCGGCGTCGATCCACAGAGGCTTCAGCTCCGCATCCTGCAGGAAAAAGCGCGGTTTCACCGCCTGACGACGACCGACCACCGCCTTCTCGCGCAGATTGCCGAGGAATTGCCATGCGATCGGGATCTTTTGTGGCTGGCTGCCTCGGTTCATCACTTCGCCGGTCTCGCAACGGGGGCCGCCGCGTTGACCGCCCGGGCCGTGCTTCTCGATCCCGAAGCCGTCCGAGACGGAACATACCGGGACGATCCCGATCGCGTGACGGCATCGGAATCTGCCGTGGAAGCGTATCTGGCCGGAAATAACCTGCCTCCGGCCTCTCCGGCGAAGAATCCGGGGATACGGCGGATTTCCCTCGCCGCGGAA
>JAKJFL010000781.1:0-1695 GCA_022704935.1 Candidatus Rifleibacteriota bacterium | reverse complement strand
CCACTTCGCCTCGGTGCGCGAAGCGGCCGAACGACGCCTGAACGAACGGTTGAAACGAGCCGGCATGAAGCCGTTCAATGGGCTTGCCTGGAGCGCTCCGCCGGGAAAACGGCACACGATTCACGAACTCGACCGTATCGAGGCGCTCGAACAAACTCTTCGCGCTATATATGAGGTGATACACGAAACTGCGCATAAGCCTGGCATCGCCACTTCGGGAACGGTCGCTCCTGTGACGTTCATCCGAAGCGTGTTTCCCCACGCACTTTGTCGCCATGCCATCTACCGTAATCTGGTCTGTGAGCTGGGCCTTCTGCCTGAAGAACGGCATCCGGAGTTGCTCGCCCTTCTGCCCGACCTCGAAATGGAGCGTGACGCCGGCATGATCCGGATGATCGCAAGATGGAGCGATCAGGAGGCCCCCGAGCAGTTCAATGCCCTCCTCGCGCGCTTTCTCGATCATCGGCTCGTGAAAAACGACATGGGGCTGGTCGAGAAGCTCGTCGCATGCCTCGCCCGCGCCCCCAAAGATTCAATTCTGGAGCCGCTGAGAACCCTGAAAATGCATCTTACAGAGAATATGGCAACGGATACACCAAACCGGTATGGGGCATTGCAGGCCGTCGACGAGCTTCTTCTTGCTCTCGGAAACGCCGATTCCATCGCCGATGTTCCGCGAAAAGTTTCTGCCGGGGCGCTTGTCACGAACGAAGAGAAGATGACCATGCTGCGGCTCGCCGCCACCGGCAAGATCGAGCTCGACCAGAAACTTTTCGAGAAGCTGTTTTCCGAAGCGATCGAGTCCGAGCATCTGACATGGACTGGCTGGACGGCTGCGATCACCGGAAGGCAGGTTCGGGAGTATATTTTGAAGATCCTTCGCGATGGAAGTTCGCCGCATCCCAAGGTTGTATCGGTTGCGAAATACTGTTTCTGGGCAAGAAAAGACGGGATCCCCGCCCTTGCCCTGATCCCGATTCTCGAACGGCTCGGCCCCGCGGTCGAGGCGGCCCGAGCCAGTCCTGGCGAGACGTGGGAAGACCGAAACTGGGGCGGCTACACGACGAGCGGTGCCGAAGACCTAGCCGACGCACTTTCGCTCGCCGTGAAGGGGTTCCTCGAATCCGACTGCAAGGCCGTGGGCTGGGCCGACCTCGTTGCGGAACTTGCACGAGCCAACACAGCAAATTTTCGGAATATTCAGCTCGGAGAATCCTCGAGCTGCGGCTTCACCTTCTCGACCTTGAACTTCCAGACCCGCCTCGCATCGAAACTCGCCCGAATGAACGACCCCGGACTCGAGGATGCCCTCCTAAGGCTGAAGAAAAAACCGTCCCGGCCATGACGTAATCCCGGAAGCTACCTCTGCGGTAAATGCTGAGCAGGAATTAGGGCTGAACTCCCGGATTGGCACGGCGGTTGACGAAATCCTGATGACAGAGTGGGTTGTACCATGAGAAATGTCGAACCCCTCAGCCAGCATCTTCCTGGCGACATTCAGGCGTTCCTCTTCTCGACCCTTTTCTCGGCCTCTTTCGAGGCCTCACTTGACGGGAAAATCCCCATCCTTTACACTGACAATATGAAAAAGTATATTTTGATTCTCGGCTGGTTGTTCGCCGGCCTGGCTTCCGTACAGGCGGGTGACCAGGGCTCTGCGGCTCCCCAGCGACTCACGTCTGCGTTCCAGACGCT
>JAKJFL010000780.1:0-1699 GCA_022704935.1 Candidatus Rifleibacteriota bacterium | reverse complement strand
AGTGTCAGGGTGCGCGGCCGATGGTCGGCGTTGACGAAGATCCGGTAGGTTTCTCCGCCAGTCGACGTGCATCGCCAGGCGATGACGAGATCCTCCGTTTCAATCTCGGGCGCTTCGATCAGGCCGACGTTTCTGTCGACGAGTTCCCGGCTGCCGAGACGGAACGCGTCCGTCGAACGGCGCAGGGCGATCAGGCCGCGGGTGAACTCGCGCGTCAGATGATGCTCTGGAAACCGCTTCGCATCGGTGGCGCGGGCCCAGTCGAATAGGTTGACGGCGTCGGATGAGTCATACGAATCGTGGATGAAATACGGATGCCGGAAGAGTTTTCCCGAGGCGTCGCGAAGCTCGTGGAACTTCTGCTCGGGTTTCCCCGCGCCGAGCCATTGCTTGGTGCGGCCGAATTCCTGGCCCGCATGCAGAAAAGCTGTGCCCTGGGACGTCAGGAGGATGGCGTTGCCGAGCCGGAGGCGTCGGAGAATCTCTGACTCGTTTGCTGGAATCCAGGGATCTTTCCGGATTGCCTGAGCGATGACGTCGTGCAGCGGGAGGTTGTCGTGGGCCTCGATATACTGGACCATATCGCCGGGTGTCGTCGCCGGGGTGTTCGAAGGCTGGCCTTTGATCGCGGCGAACAGTTTTCTGATGTCGCGCGGGCCGCCGGTCAGGAACCTGGGCTCGCCTTCACAGCCGAAGCCCGATTTCAGCTCGTTGCGGAACTCGTCTGAAAACACGCCGACGCTGTCCGTGACGGCCATCCAGTCCTGGTCGGCGCCTTTTCCCGCGAGGGCGGGGTCTTCGATGTGGCCCTTGAACGTGCGCCATCCCTCGCCGATGAAAATCGCCCGCGGATTGATAGCGGCGGCGGCGTCGAACGCTTGCTGGACGGCATCCTGGGTTGCGTCGCCCATCATGTCCCACCGCATGCCGTCGATGCCGTACTGGCGGAACCAGTAGGACACCGAGTCGGTCAGGAGCTTGGCGGCCATCTTGCGGTTGGTGGCGAGGTTGTTGCCGAAATCCCCCAGAAGGTTGCCCTGGGGGCCCCTGAAAAAGTAGTAGTCCGGAACGATGTCGTTCAGGAAATCAGCCTTTGCCATGTGCGTATAGACGACATCGAGGATGACGCCCATTCCGGCGGCATGAATGGCGTCAACCAGCTCTTTCAGCTCGGCGATGCGGCGCTCGGCGTCTTCGGGATGCTCGGAATACGCCCCGTCTGGCGAGAAATACGAGTGGGGGTCGTAGCCCCAGTTATACTGGTTGTTCCGGGTCGACCACGCGAGTTCGCGGTCGCGCATCCGCGTCTCATCCCCGAAATACCATGCCATGACTGGCAGCAGCTGGATGTGCGTCACGCCCAGCTCCCTGATGTAGGGGAGCCGCTCCCTGAAAGCCCTGAAGGAACCCCAGCGCGCCTCGAGACCGCCTGCGATTCCCGGGTCGGCCGTGAAATCGCGCACATGCGCTTCGTAAATGACGGCGTCCTCTCGTTTTGTATAGTTGTTGATATCGGCTTTTCCGGGCGTCTTGCCGATCGAATCGGGATCGACTAACGCCGCCTTGCCGACCATGTCGCCGCTCGCTCCGCCGGAGGTTCCTGACGGGTCGATCGTGACGGGGGCCATCGAACGTGCGTAGGGATCGAGCACGCGTTTCGCCGGCAGGCCGGGATTGGTGACCTCGAACTGGTAATAAT